>JANLSG010000278.1:0-26279 GCA_031362295.1 Chloroflexota bacterium | reverse complement strand
CATCCAGACCGACTGGCGCTCCACGAACCTCGAGGCGGATCGCACTTGGCGCTCACTGGGCTTCCGCCCGACGTTTCGGCGCATGCACCGGATGATCGGCTAGCTTCGGAACCTGGCCGGGCAACTCAAGCGGGCGGCAGGTCAACAGCTCGATTCGATGAAACCGGGGTCGATGATCACGTGGCGATCAAATCCGGGGTTTTCCGGGTCCGTTTCCGCTTCTGGGGCCGCGGATCGGGCGGGTTTTGATGTCGTTTGAACACGATCATCGAGCCATCACGCACGAATCTCGGGCTGGAGCGCGACGAGTGGGCCGTTGGCCAGATCAAATCGGCCGGAAAGTGCCCGAAATGATCATGCGGCGATCACTGGCCCGGGCTTTCAGCGGCGCCGTGTCGCCCAAGGCAGGGTTCAGCTCTCCTTTGGCATCGCCGCGCGGGCGGTCTCCCAGTCCTTCTTGAACTGGACGATGCCCTTGTCCGTCAGCGGGTGGTGGACCATCTGCTGGAACACCTTGAACGGCAACGTGGCGATGTGCGAGCCGTTGAGCGCGGCCTCGGTGACGTGGCGCGGGTGGCGCACGGACGCCGTGAGGACCTCCGTGTCGAGCTCGAAGAAGCGGACGATCTCCGCCAGCTCGCGGATGACCTGCATGCCGTCCTCGTTGATGTCATCGACGCGCCCGACGAACGGCGAGAGCAGCGACGCGCCCGCCTTCGCGGCGAGGAGGCCCTGGTTCGCGGTGAAGATCAGCGTGCAGTTCGTCCTGATGCCCTCGGCGCGGAAGCGGTTCATCGCCGCGAGGCCGTTCTCGGACATCGGCACCTTGACGTAGATGTTGTCGGCGATCTTCGCGAAATGCCGGCCTTCCGTGAGCATGCCATCGACGTCGTCGGCCACGACCTCCGCTGAGACCGGGCCGGGCGTGATCCCGCAGATCAGCTTGAGGACCTCGTCGTAGCTCATGCCGGTGGTCTTGGCGAAGAGCGTCGGGTTCGTGGTCACGCCGTCGAGGACGCCCCACGAGTGGACCGTGCGGATCTCTTCGATGTCGGCGGTGTCGAGGAACAGCTTCATGACGGCGGACTCCCGGGCGGTCGCTCGCGGCGACGATGTCGCAGCGTGTGAGTGCAGCGATTCTAGCCGCGGGCGCGATCCCGGCGATCCAGGAGCAAGCTGGCTCCGGTCAGGGCCACGCCAACCAGCACGATCACGAGGATCACGGCGAAGAACGGGGCGCCGGTGTCGAGGAACAGCCAAAGGAGCGTTGCGCTCATCAACGCCCTCGCACTGAGCGTCGTCGAGTACTGGTGTCCCCCTCCTCGGTGCGAACAGTTCCCCGCACGCTGATGGCCGATCGAGCTGATCAGCGGGAGCTTGCCGAGCCCGCGCCCGGCGCGACACGAGGGGTCACCCTCGGGTCCTGCAGCACGCCAGAAGCAGGCCGTTCGGCATGGAACATTGGGCATCGGTCGGGACTAGGTTGTTCTCCGACGAACCGGTCTCGGATGACCGGCGGACGGCCGGTCCGACTTTACGGTCAGGAGAAGGGACCATGTCAGACGAGATGCAGCTTCGACGGTCGACCGGCGCAAGGCTGCTCGCTATTGCCCTGCTCGCCGCGTTCGCGGCCGCGTGCAGCGGGCCCGCTGCTACTGCGGCCCCGGCTGGGCCGACCGTCGTGAACGTGACGCTGGGCGAGTGGTCCGTCGCGCCGAGTGTCACGACGGCCAAGGCAGGCAAAGTGACGTTCAACGCCTCGAACGCTGGGCCGGCCGATGCTCACGAGCTGGTGATCGTAAAGACCGACCTAGGCCTTCTCGACCTGCCGACGGGCGCAGACGGCAAGGTCGACGAGGAGGGGGCCGGCCTCGATATGATCGGTGAGATCGAGGAGTTCGCGGTCGGCGCCACCGGGACGGTTACGTTCGACCTGGCTGCGGGCAACTACCTGCTGATCTGCAACATTGTCGATGCCGAAGGTGACGCCCACTACGGCAAGGGCATGAGCGCCAAGTTCACCGTCAACTAGCGGGCCACCGGATCATCGGACCGCCGCGGGCCAGCGCCCGTGGCGGTCCTTCACCTCAGGCTGAGGCGGTCGTTTCCGCCCCGGCCGGCGCGACCTCGGCCGGCACCGCGGGCCGAGCTCCTGCGACGGGGCCCTCTTCCATCGCCGCCCCGACGAACTTGTCGAACAGCGGATGCGGCCGCTCCGGGCGGCTCTTGAACTCGGGGTGGAACTGGCTCGCGACGAACCACGGGTGGTCCCGGAGCTCCACGATCTCGACGAGCCGGCCGTCCGGAGACTGGCCGGAGAGGATCATGCCCGCGTCCTCGAGGGCCTGGCGGTACTGGTTGTTCACCTCGAAGCGGTGACGATGCCGCTCGTAGATGACTTCCTGGCCGTACGCCTCGGCGGCCTTGGAGCCAGGAGTGAGCTTGGCCGGGTACAGACCCAGGCGCATCGTGCCGCCCTTGTCCTCCAGCTCGCGCTGGTCGGGCATGAAGTCGATGACGGGATTGCTGGTGAACATGTCGAACTCGGTGGAGTTGACGTCCTTCGACCCGACGACCTCGCGCGCGAACTCGATGACCGCGCATTGGAGCCCGAGGCACAGGCCCAGGTACGGCACTGCGTGCTCGCGGGCGAAGTGGGCGGCGAGGACCTTGCCCTCGATGCCGCGATGCCCGAATCCGCCCGGCACCACGACGCCCGCGGCGCCCTCGAGGGTCCCGTGCAGGTTCTCCTTCGTGAGCGCCTCCGAATCCACCCAGCGGATCTTCACGTCCACGCCGTGCTTCCAGCCGGCGTGCTTGAGCGCCTCGGTGACCGACAGGTACGCGTCCGGCAACTCGATGTACTTGCCCACGAGCGCGATCTCGAGGGCCGGCTTGTCGCTCTTGATCCGCGCGACGAGCGCCCGCCACGTGGTGAGGTCCGGCTCCGCCGCTGGATCGCCGAGCGAGAGCTCGCGAACCACGAGCCGGCCGAGGCCAAACGCCTCGAACTGGAGCGGGACCTCGTAGATCGTGGAGGCCGTCGGGGCCGGGATGACGGCATCGATATCGACGTCCGTGAACAGCGCGATCTTCTCGCGGATCTCGTCCGGGACCTCGCTGTCGGAGCGAAGGACGATCACGTCCGGCTGGATGCCGATCCCGCGGAGCTCCTTGACGGAGTGCTGCGTGGGCTTGGTCTTGAGCTCGCCAGTCGCGGAAAGCGACGGAAGCAGCGTCACGTGCACGTACAGCACGTTCGCGCGCCCGACATCCTTGCGCATCTGGCGGATGGCCTCGAGGAACGGGAGCGATTCGATATCGCCGACCGTGCCGCCGACCTCGACGATCACGACGTCCGGCGAGCCGTCGCGCGCGACGCGCGTGATCCGCTCCTTGATCTCGTTGGTGATGTGCGGGATGACCTGCACGGTGCCACCGAGGTAGTCGCCGCGGCGCTCCTTGGCGATCACGGCCTGGTAGATGCGGCCGGTGGTCACGTTGGAGAGCTGGGTCAGGTTCTCGTCGATGAACCGCTCGTAGTGCCCGAGGTCGAGGTCCGTCTCGGCGCCGTCGTCCGTGACGAAGACCTCGCCGTGCTGGTACGGGCTCATCGTGCCCGGATCCACGTTGATGTACGGATCCAGCTTGAGGATGGAGACCCGGAGACCCCGCGCCTTGAGCAGCCGCCCGATGCTCGCGGCGGTGATTCCCTTGCCCAGCGAGGAGGTGACCCCTCCGGTCACAAAGACATACTTCGACATAGGTTTGCGCCTCCGGGGGTTTTTCGAATGCTACCCAAAAAGCCCTCCGACGGCAACCGAGAAGTCAGGCGCGGGCGTCTTGACGTCGTGATACCGGTCGGTATCATCCGGCCATGCCGATGACCCTTCGCCTTTCTGCCGCACAGACCGAGGCGCTCCGCGAGACCGCTCGGCGCGAACATCGATCCATGCAGGAGGTCGCCCGTACCGCCATCGGCGACTACGTCACCCGCCGGGCGCGGCGTCGCGAGGACCATCTGGCGACGATCGTGCGAGACGATGCTGAGCTCCTTCGCCGGCTCGGGGAGCTGTGACCGAGCACCTTGACCTGGACGACGTGCTCGCGGCGGCAGCAGCGGCACTCCGGCGACCACCCGAGATTCGCGACATCGGGATCCTCGAGGGGGCTGTCGCGCGCACGCGGGCCTCGATCTACGGCGAGGACGCCTATCCGGACCTGCCGAGCAAGGCCGCCGCGCTCCTGCACTCCCTGGTCACGGGACACGCGCTGATCGACGGCAACAAGCGCCTCGGCTGGGTTGCCGTGCGGCTGTTCCTTCGATTGAATGACCACGACCTCCGTGGGTCGGCCGACGATGCGTTCGACCTCGTCAGGTCGATCGCGGATGGCTCGATCCGTGATGTCGTCGACATCGCTGCGCGGCTCCGGCCGTGGATGGTGGAACTCGAAACCAGGGAGGGATCGTGACCCGGCTCGACCCGATGACCCAGGCGCGCTACGAGACTTGGCTGTACGCGACGATCCGCGAGTACGCGGCGGAGAAGGTCGCCTCGGGGAACTACGCCGAGGAGGGCGCCGTCGAGCGATCGCAGTCGGAGTTCGACACGCTCCTGCCGAACGGGCTGGAGACCGCCGGCCACGAGATCCGCTCGATGATCGACGACGCGGGCGAGGCCGTTGGCTACGTCTGGTTCACGATCGAGGACCGGCCCGTCGGGCGAGTCGTGTTCATCTACGACATCGCGGTGAATCCGGAGCATCGCCGGAAGGGCCACGCGCAGGCGGCCCTCGCCGCGGTGGAGGACTACGCCCGCGCGAACGGCTGTATCGGGGTGATGCTCCACGTCTTCGGGAGCAACACAGGCGCGCGCCAGCTGTACCTGAAGGCTGGCTTCGACGAGACGAACGTGATCATGCTCAAGCGCGTCGATGGATAGGCGTGAGCCCGCCGCCGAGGACGACGGGCTCACGGAGTCGTTTGCGCCGGAGTTCAGCCGAGTTCAGTTCGGCAGGACGTCGACGAAGCTGATCGTCGATAGGACCGCCATCTCGGCCTGGGGCGTCATCGCCGGTCCGAGCCACTGGAACAGGTACAGGCTGCCACCCACCTCGACGAGGTAGATGGAGTCGGCGTCGCCCTGCCCGAGGATCCAGCCACCGGGGTATGAAGGGTCGTCGTTCGTGAACTCCATGACGCGCCCGCTGTTCGCGCCACGGTTCTGGCAATCCGCGGTCTTCGTCGTCGGGACCGTCAGGTGGACCGCCGGCCGCTTGTCGATCTCTACAGTCGATTGCTGAACGGTGAACCCAGGGAGCTTCTCGAGGTAAGCGACGAAGGCTTCCACGGTTGGAGCCACCTCGAGCTTCGGGCCGCCGTTGTCTGTACACGGCTGGGTCCAGCCCCACGGATTCCCTGCGGCAACGAACGCGTAGCCATCCGCCGTTTCGATCATGAGCGCATCCGCAGTGTTATGGGACAGCAGGGTGTACGACCTCGCCGGCAGGGTGACCAGGAACATCCGCGGGAACTGCGTCGCGACGCTGCGGCCACCGCCGCCAGCCGTCTCTGTCGCACGGACCCAGGTACGCCCAATCGCCGCCTGGCGAGCCGGACACGCGTCGGCGACAACGGTGAGGCTGAGGAACATGTCGCCGGCATCGGGCTGGTCCACAGGCTTCCCGAACGCGTACGAGTACCGTCCGAGATCACCAGCTTTGCAGCCATTGGTCGGGAAGGACGACACAAATGTGAACTCGGAGCCTGTCCCGGCAACCGGCCGGGATACGAACGAACGGTTGCCAGCGACATCGATGGCCATCATCGTCGGCTCGATCACGAGCTTGCTCAGTCCTGCCGGTCCGCCCGCGGTGGGAGTCGGGGCACGGAGGTCGGCCACCCACGTGGAGCGCAATGCCTCTGGTGTCAGCACGCTCCCCGATTGACCCGTCGTTGCCGGCGTGGCGACGGGGCTTTGCGTCGGAATCGCGGGTCCGTTCGAGCCCCCCGCGAGCAGATAGGCACCGCCGACGAGGGCGGCGACGACAAGCGCTGCGGTTGCAATGACGCTGAGTCGGTTCATTGGAAGCCTCCATCGGCCGATCCAAGGGAGGGCCCGCACCTGACGGGTCGTCTCGGCGGCCTGGAGGACGGACGCGATGACGCGATCCGGGGCCTCGTCGGGCATGAGGTCGAGCCAGGCTCGAAGCATTCGATCGGGGTCGCGGGTCGTCGTCATGCCATCCGTCCTTGGGATGTGGCCGGCGCCATGTCGGCCTCGATGGCCGAGCGCAGCAGCCGGGTTGCGTAATGGAGTCGCGAGCGGGCAGTCCCGGGCGGGATGCCGAGCGTCTCGGCGATCTCGACCAGGGGCAGCCCGACGTGGTGATGCAGGACGAAGACCGCTCGTTGCTCGACGGTCAGGCGTCGAAACGCCCGGTCGAGCGCGTCACGGTCGACAACGGATAGCAGCTCGGCGGCGTCTGCCGGCCCGTCGACCGGCAGCACGCGAACGTTTCCGGCCCACGCCTTGCGACGCCTGGCCTCGGCGTAGCAGGCATGGACGAGGAGGCGACGAACCCACGCTTCGAAACGATCCGGGTCGCGCAACCGCGGAAGCTCGCGCCAGGCCGTGATGAGGCTGCTCTGCAGGGCATCCTCGGCGAGATGGCTGTCGCGCAGGATCCGCGTCGCGATCGCGTACATCCGGTCGCTCGTCAGGTTGACGAGCATGCCGAATGCCTCGCGGTCCCCACGCATCGCCCGTTCGACGACGTCGCGCACGCTCACTCCTTCGTTTCCCAGCGTCAGGTCCGACGCTACGACACCAATGAGTGGATCAGCCTGCCCGAACGTTCATCGCGCGGAGGATCCCGCGTCACCTGTGATCGCGTAGGCGACGCGGGCCATCGACGGGTGGTGCTCGGTCCCACCGAGCCGTCGGTGCGTGCGCGCCGATCGTGTTGACCGGGTCCGTCGGAAGCCGGAGAGCTCAGGGCGTCGCTGGGACAGGAACCCACGGCAGCGCGAGCCACGACTCCTTCAGCTCCGAGTCGAGCTGGACGAAGTGCATCGTTCCGTCCGGATCAACGGTCCATCGAGCGGTGTTCACGCCAGAGGTCCGTGGGATCCGCCAGTCGAACGGCCACACGAACGTCACCTCGTCACCGATGGCGGCGTATTCGACCGAGAACGATTCGGATGATCCATCGGGGTGCTTCATCTGCGCCTGGATTTGACCGCCTTCTACACTCATCGTGAAGGTCACGCCGTCCTCCTGGAAGCCGTATGTCCCGGCCGGCAGGCTTCCGGCCGTCGCGACCACCCCGGCCCGCGAGGCATCCCAGGTCGCGAGAAGGTCGGCCATCGTTCCGGCAAGGCATTCGGCACCGAGCGATACGAAGCGCGCCTCGCACGCCGGTAACGCCGTTCCGCGAACGGACTCAACCACGCCGCGAATGGATTCGACGACAAGCTCGGTCCGGTCGGCGCGGATGTCGTGGCCCGAGTCGATCGCGACCATGTGGAGGCTATTCGACGACATTGCCGCGATCGCGTCCTGGAGGGGCGACCAGTGGCGCTCGAGTTCTCCGTTCATGCTGCCCTGGGTCAGGACGATGGTCGGCCGGTCGCCGAGATCGGTCGCGGCGAGGAGCTCGCTTCGGCTCCTTGTGACGTCGACCGGCTGGGCACCATCCACCCACGGTGGCATGAAGTCGATCCACCAGCCGTCGGGCACGAACTGCTCCTCGTGTGAACCGTCGATGAACACGAGACCCGCCGTCGCCGCGCCGAATCGGTCGGCGAACGAGCGGATGACCATGCCGCCGTAGGAGAACCCGACGAGAACGTAGGGACCGTCGACCCGGGCGGCCTCGAGCAAGGCGTGGAGCTCCTCGGCGCGATCGCCGACCGAAAGGTCTGCAGTGCCGAGTCGCGGCTGGCTACGGCCGATGCCCGCTCGGTCGAACCGGCACGATCGCGTCGTGGGAGCGAGTTCGGTGACGACCCCTGCCCAATCGCCGCTCTGCTGACTGAGCCCGGATTCGATGAGCACGGTCGGAGAGCCGGTGCCTTTGCACTCGAGGAACACGTTTCGACCGTCGACGGCGAACAGGCCACTGAGCACGTCACCCGACGGACTTGGCGCCGGAGTTGTGGGCTGTGGGCTCGCCGGGGCCGCGGCGAATGATGACGCGGGCGCCGTGGAATTCGGCGCCGCCGGAGTGCCGGAGCAGGCAGCCAGGAGCACCGCCGTTCCGAGCATCGCCGGGCGAATCGTTCTCATTCGAAGACCTCCAGGCTCGACGCGGCGAGCTGTTCTAGGGGACTGATAGCGCCGAATTCCGGGACGCTGCCGATCACGAGTACGTGTCCGTTGGGGAGCAGCAGCGCACCCGCTCCGAATCGCGGTGTGGCGAGCGCGCCGGTCGCGCTGAAGCTCCCGGTGGATGGATCGAAGATCTCGGCCAGGAGCACGTCGGTGCGGCTGCTGTTGAGGCCGCCGCCGATCAGCACGCGACCGTCCGCCAGGGCGACGGCGAAGTGATGGAGGCGTGGCGTCCCCATCAGGCCCGCCTGCGAGAACTGGCCGGTCGACGGGTCGAAGATCTCGACCAAGGAGCCAAGCCGCTCGGGCTCTGAGGGAAAGAAGTTGCCGTCGACGACCGTTCCGTTGGTCGCCCATCCGCCTAGGACGACCACGCGACCATCGCGAAGGAGCGTCGCGGTGAAATCCTCGTGCGGATCGGTCATGGCGCCGGTCTGGGTGAAGGTCCCCGTCGCCGGGTCGTACAGCTCGGCGACGCGCTCGCGTTCCCCGACTACCAGGACCCGGCCATTTGCGAGGAGGGTCGCCGTTGGCTGCATCATCGCCTTGGAGGTCGAGCCCGTCGTCGAGAATTTGCCCGTTGCAGGGTCGAACAGCTCGGCTTCCGTCGTCCCCGCTGACTCACCCACGAGCAGGACGCGACCGTCGGCCAGTTGCACGCCGGCTCCGGTGAGATGGCGCTGTGGGGTCAGGCCAAGCAATGTCACCTGTCCCGTGTCAGGGTCGATCAGCTCAGCAGCGCTGGCGCCGGAAGATCCCCCGCCCGATCCTGGCGCAGGAACCTCGAGCTCGATCGCGAGCACGCGGCCATCGGCCAGGGGGACGGCGAAGCTCACGCCCGCTGCCGTCGTACCGATCTCCCGGCTCGTGTGCGTCGCAGGGTCGTATAGGAGGATCGATTCCGGAACCGCCCCGAGCGATCCGAGCCCGTTCTCGGCCGTCGTCCGCCCGCCGAAGATCAGGACCCGGCCATCCGGTCGCAGCAGGGCGGTGGTGGCCGGCGTGGTGAGGGATCCGGCCGGCTCGAAGAGCCCGTGCAGCACGGGCTGGCGATTCACGAGGAGGGCGCCCGCGACGGCGACGGTCGCGGCCAGCAGCAGGGCGACCGCGACGAACACCCACGTCCGCGAAGCCGACAGACCGGCCAGCTCCACCCATGGCACGGACGCACCCGCGCTACCGGCTTGATTCAAACGGGCACGCCAGGCCGGTCGAGGCCGCAGGCGTGCGGTACTCGCGACGATCCGGTCGGCCAGATCGAACGGAGCCGCTGGGGCGGTCTCGTCTGCGAACAACGTCGCGAGCGAGCGGTCGAGCGGCTCGTACATGGTCATGCCAGCGCCTCCCGCGCGCCGTCGAGGGCGCGCTCGTCGGCCTCCAGCACAGCGCGCAGCGCGGCCGTGGCGCGGCTGAGCCGGGACTTGAACGTACCCGCGGGGATGCCGAGGACGCGGGCTGCGTCCTGGTCTCGAAGCTCGAGGTAGTGATGGACGACCAGGACGGCCCGCTGCGTGGTGGGGAGGCGGCGGAGCGCGCGATCGAGCTGATCGCGGAGGGCGACGCTGGTCGAGGAGTCGCTCTGAACGGCCCGTGGCAGCGCGGCCGCCGCGACCTGGAGCGCGCCCTGCCGGCGCTCGCGCCGCGCCGTCCGATAGCAGGCGCGGACGAGCAGTCGGTACAGCCAGCCGTCGAAGCTCCCGGGGTCACGGACTGCGCGGATGTCCAGCCACGCCGTCGTCAACGCGTCCTGCACGGCATCCGCTGCGACGTCCTCGTCCCTGAGGATCAGCCGCGCCGTCCGCTGGAGCCGGGGCACGGCAGCGCGAGCCAGCGACGCAAAGGCGTCGTGGTCGCCGTGCTGTGCCCTGCCGATGAGCTCCGCCGTCATCGCGTCGCGTGCCCTCTGTCCGCGGCCGTGTGGTCGCGCTGCCCTAACGGGATCGCGAGTGCAGCAAATCGTTCCAAATTCCTGCGGGAGCGCTGGCCGACGTAGGTGCGCCGGACCTGGAGGAGATCGGGCCCGGCGCGAGGAATGTCCGGTGACCAGTTATGGCGTCACGGAAGCGCGATGCGCTGCCAGTCGGGGAGCTGGTTGGTCCAGGGCAGCTCCTCGAAGGCGCCGGTCACCGGGTCGATTGAAAAGACCTGCTCCGTATTGCCCGCCTGCGCGAGCACGCGGGTGCCGTCCGGGGACCATGTCTTTGCGAGGCCGGTGTCCTCGCCACCGGCGATCCGGGGACCGATGTCGTGGGCGAGGGCAGAGCCATCGGCCGGCATGATCGCCAGCCAGCCCTCGGGCTTGGTGGCGGCCGCGTCGCTCTTCCACGTCCAGCGATGGACGAGGATCCACTTGCCGTCTGGCGAGTAGATCGGCCACGCCTCCTGGACCCTCGGATCGGCGGGGCCTGGGAGGGCGATTTGCGTGCCATCCAACGTGACGCGGCCGACACGGAAATGGGTGACGAGCGAGCCGTCCCTCGCGATCTCGACGGAGTTGTAGGTGATCGACTTCCCGTCCGGCGACCATGCAGCCCCGGACAGCGTGTACTGCGGTCCGAATGCCGACCTGCCGAGCAGGCCGAGCGCGCGCAGCCCCGTGCCGTCGGGTCGGAGGGTGAACAGGTCGGTCCCGCCGAGGTCCTCGCCGCGCACGAGCAGCAAGCCTCCGTCGGGCCGGCTCCAGGACACGTCCCACGGCGCCACCGTGCCGAGGTCGATCGGACGATTCGGCGTGCCATCCACGCTGGCGATGGACAGGCGCCGGCGGCCGCTCGACTCGACGGTGATCAGTGCGAGCTGCCGGCTGTCGGGCGACCACGTGGAAAACGCATCGCCACCGGTCGAGATCGTCGCGACCTCGCGGGGGGCCGTGGCGTCAGCGTTCGCGATGAAGATGTGGAACTCACCGTTGAAGTTCGTCGCATACGAGATCCGGCTGCCATCCGGCGAGAAATAGGCGCCGATCTGATCGCCGTTGCCGCCGACCAGCAGGCGGCCGGTCCCGGTCAGAGAGTCGCGAACGTAGAGGTCACTGTTCGACTCGTAGGCGATGAGGCCGTTGCCCGCTGGCCCAAACGGCGCTGGCACCTTGTGCTGCGAGCCGACGATGTACGCCCCCGCGGCGACGGCCAGGAGGCCGACCAGGGCGAGGATGAGCAACTGCCGCACCGGGAACCGCCGAGCGAGTCCCGGACGCGCGAGCGTGGTATCCACGGGGAGCCACCTTTCGAGGAAGGTCCAGCGGGGCCGCTGCGTCGTGCGCGCGGTCTGCTGGAGGATGTCGTTCAGGTAGTCGGGCAGCCGCGGCGCGGCGATCTCGTCGATCGCCTCGGTGATGCGGCGCTCGAATGGGTCGAACCGGTCGAATGCGGTCACGCCGTCCTGCCTCCTTCAAGGCCTGGGACGCCCTGAGCGTCCGCGGTCATCGATCGGCGCAGCCCGAGCATCGCCCGATGGAGCCGTGATTTCGCCGCCGGGAGGGAGATCCCGAGGGACGATGCGGCGTCGGGCAACGGGTAGCCGAGGTAGTAGTGGAGGACGACGAGCGCCCGGTGCTCCGGGTCGAGGCGGACCAGTGCCCGCTCCACCAGGTCGCGGTCGGCCAGGTGGCCGGCCGAGTCGGAGCCCGACGGCTCGTCGATGGCCTTGATCTCGACCTCGATGGGGCGACGCCGTCGCCGGCGGGCCTCGTCGAGGCTGGCATTCACGAGGAGTCGATGGAGCCAGGCATCGAACCGGTCCGGATCACGAAGCCCGGGCAGGTCTCGCCAAGCTCGAACGAGGGTGTTCTGGACCGCGTCGCGCGCGAGCTCCGGGTCCCGCAGGATGAGTCGCGCGGCCGCGTCCAGTCGGGCTGACGCCGCCGTCGCGAGCACGGCAAAGGCGTCGTGATCGCCCCGCCCCGCTTGCTCGACGAGTGCCCGCTTGTCCACGGTCCCTCACCCTCGCCCCGGCCACAATGACCGGGTTATGCAGGGTATGGCGTCGCGGTGTCCGGATTCGTTTCTCGCGACTGGATACCGCCGACTCAGGCTGGCAGCAGCTCGATCGACTCGCGATGGCGGGGCTGGAGCAGCCCGAAATGGCGGCGGTCCAACGTGGCCAGCTTCGATTCGCCGAGGCGCTCCACGATGGCGAGCACGGCCGCGTCAACGAACCCGATGTCGGCGTCCGCATATCGATCGCACAGTTCGCGCACTCGCGCGTAATCGGATGTCGTCAGGTCTTCGACGACATAGGCACCGGCCTCGATGTCGGCCAGCAACGCGACGAGGGCTCCGGGCGTCAGCCGCTGGCCGATCCAGTAGTCCACCTCCACCAGCACCGGCGCCGGAATGATCAGCGGCTCCGCGGCGGCTTCGATGAGGGCTCGGCAAGCCACGTGATCCTGGTCAGACCGATCGAGCGACGCGTAGAGGGGTCCCGTGTCCAGGATCAGCGCCACGAGCGGGGCTCGGGACGGGTCTCGCCAGCGAGGCGGCCCGTGTCGCGCTTGCCCGAGGCCCCAATTCCGAGACTCCGCGGCATTGGAGCATGTCGCTCAACCGCGACATCGATCGCCTCGCGGATGAGCGCGGCCATGGAGATGCCGCGCTCCGCGGCGATCTTGCGCAGTCGGCGCCGCATGGCTTCGTCGAGGGTGAGGGTGGTGCGATCCATGCTGTCATGCTATCACGCATGACAGCACCTTCTGGCCAGGATCAGCCCGGCGCGCGCTCCCGGAGCCAGCCGCCGAATGCGGTCAATCGATCCGATCGCGCGACGATGAGGCCCAGCACGATCACGGCGCCACCCAGGATCTGCTCGGCGCGAACGGGCTCGGCGAGGAAGAGCGCCCCGAGCATTACCGCGATGAACGGCACGAGGAACTGGAAGACCGTGACGCGGGTTGGGCCAAGCAGCCGGATAGCGGAGAACACGAGCACGTTTGCGATTCCCGCAGGAACGAAGGCCGAGAAGGCAAGGCCGGCCCACGCGTCCGTGCGGATCGCGGTCCAGTCCACGCCCTGGCTCTGGATGAGCGCCGGCACCGCGAGGATCAGCGAACCCCCGACCATCGCCCAGGCGGTGGTTCGCAGCGGCGAGTGGCGCCGCAGGATCGGTGCACCGAAGGCCGTGTAGATCGACCAGCAAACCGCTGCGGCGATCGTGAGCAGGTCACCGACCAGCGCGTTGCCAAGCGATAACCCGGGACCGGACGCCACGATGATCGCCACGCCCGCGAACGAGACGAGGCTGCCGAGTAGCTTGCCGCGGGTCAGGATGTCGGCGCCGGCGACGACCGCGAGCAACGCCGTGAACACGGGCGTCGCCGCGATCAGGAGCGCGGAATCGCCCGCCGGGATCTCCTGGAGCGCGATCGACCACATGATCTGGTAGACGCCGAAGCCAAGCGCGCCCAGCCCGAGAATCGCCGCCGCGTCGCGACCCGGCCAGCCGAATGAGCCCTCGCGCCAGCGCAGCGCGATGAGCAGGGTGAGGGCTGCCGTGCCGAATCGCAGGAACGCGAACGTGACCGGCGGGATCTGCTCGTTGGCAGCCTTGACCACGATGAAGTTCGCTGCCCAGGCGACCATGACCAGCAGGACGCCCGCCTCCGCGAGTCGCCGTTCGCGCGAGGTGGATCGCGGCAGGGCGGCGACCGGTGGGCGAAGGCTTTGCGGCCGCCGGGACGGCGAAACGCCCGCCGGTTGTCCGGCGGGCGTCGTGCCCGGTTCGGGGATCGAGGGGATGTCGATCAGACGTCCTCGTCGAGCTCGAGTGCCTCTTCGTCGTCCTCTTCGGTGAGCTTCAGCCACACGAACAGGCCGGCGAGCACGAGGAGCGGGATGACGAGGATCGCCGCGAGGGTGACCCCCAGGGCGACCGCGACGGTCTTGAGCGCTTTCATGTCTGGAACCTCCTTGCCGGTCAGGCCGGCGAATCCTTGGCCTTGGAGCCTCGCCGAAGCGCGGGCGCCCGGGCGATGAGATCGTCGATGTCGTCTCGGGTGAACTCCACCAGCTCGTGCCGGAGGCCGCCCTGCCCGGAGGCCGTGAGCCGGATCACGTACGCGCCATCCATCTCGAAGAAGAAGATGTCGCGTGGGTGCTGCCCGTCGATGTACTTGCCGATCACGCGCAGCTGCGATTCGTAGTGCTTGGGCGTCGGGTCGGTTGCCGCGAGCCCGCGGCGAGCCAGCGCCTCGTCCATGAACTTCCCGACATCGTCGTCGTCGAGCATCAGCGTCTCGCGGACGGCCTTGCCGATGGCCTCGCTGTGTACGGAGCCTGCCGCGCCCTGCACAGCCGTGCCCTGGATGATGAAGCCGGTGTCGGTCTCGACGAAGACGAGGCCGCGCATGCCGCGATCATCGAGGTAGGCGCCGACGGAGCGCAGCACCTCTTCCCAGTCCTGCCGGGGACTCCCCTCGTAAATCCGCATCGGCTCAGGCTCTCCAGGCGGTGGCGATGTTGGCGGTTCTGGTGGCCGCGTCAGTCTACCGACGGTCCCCCGCATGGGCAACGAGTGCAACCGCCAGCCGGCCCGCCACGCGGGCGTTGTTGACGATCAAGGCGGTGTTCGCCCGCACCGATCGGCCGTCGGTGATGGTCGCGATGCGCGCGAGCAGCCACGGCGTGAGATCCGGGCCGTGGATGCCGGCGGCCTCGGCGTCCGCGTTCGCTTGGTCCACGGCTGCGCGCGCCTCCGCCTCGGGGAGCGCCACGTCGGCGGGCACCGGCACGCACAACAACACGGACGAGCCGAGCCCGAGCGCGAAGTGGGTCGCGACGAGCGCGGCCGCTGCCGCCACGTCCGGCACGGAGTGCGGCGCGGGGATCCCGGCGCTGCGGGCGAAGAAGCCGGGCAGGTCCGCCTGCCCGAGCGCAACGACGGGCACGCCGTGCGTCTCAAGCACCTCGAGGGTGTTGGGCACGTCGAGGATCGCCTTGGGGCCGGCACAAACGACCGCCATCGGAGTTCGTGCGAGCTCGTCCAGGTCCGACGAGATGTCCATTGAAGGGCCGGTCCCCGGTGCCCTTCGGTGGACGCCGCCGATGCCGCCCGTGCCGAACACCCGGATCCCGGCGGCCTGCGCCGCGATCATCGTTGCGGAGACCGTCGTTGCCGCCCAGCCGCCGCGCGCGATCGCCGCGCTCAGGCTCGGTCGGGCGGCCTTCATCACGGACCCGCGCTCCGCGGTCGCGAGAGCGACGAGGGACGCCTCGTCCAGGCCCACGAGGATCCGACCGTCGTGGACCGCGACCGTCGCCGGCACCGCGCCGCACTCGCGGACGGCGGCCTCCGAGGCGGTGGCGACCGCCAGGTTGTCCGGGTAGGCGAGTCCGTGGCTGATGAGCGTGGATTCCAGGGCGACCACCGGCCGCCCCGCGGCAAGGGCCGCTGCGACCTCCGCGTTCACGGTGAGGCGATCCGCCACGCTCCCGGTGGTCATCCGGGCGGCAGCTCCGTCCGCGGACTGCGCAGGTGGCGGGAGGCCGTTCGATGGCCGTTCACCGTCGCGCGGTGGAGGGCGTTCGCCCCGGTGTGGCCGCCCCGCAGCGCGCCGAGCCAGCCGGCGATGAAGCCCGCGTCGAACGCGTCGCCGGCGCCGGTGGTGTCCTCGGCGGCGACGGGCGTTGTCGCGACGTCGAACTGGAGTGGTGGCTCGCCGGGATTCGCCTCGTCACGAGCGAACACGCGAGCTCCGCGCGGGCCGCGCTTGATGACCGCGACCTTCGTGTCGTCGAGCAGGCCGTCCGGCGCGTGCCGGCCGAGGAGTGCCTCTGCCTCAGATTCCGTGGCAAAGACCAGGTCGGGCTTCAAACGCGCGACGAGCTCGCGGGCCTCCCGGCGGCCGTGCGTCAGCAGCGGACCTACTGACGCGAGGTCCACGGACACCAGCGCACCCCGGGCCCCGCGCGAACGGGTGAGCTCCACCGCACGAACGCCCGCGGAGCCCAGCGGCTCCACGAGCAGCGAGTACGCGGGCAGGTGGATGAGCTCGATGCCGTCAAACCACTCGGGTTTGAGGTCCTCGGGCTGCATGAGCGTCGCGGCGCGGCGGTCCGCGACGAAGGATCGCTCGCCACTGGGCGCGACCAGCACGCCGATCCGGCCGGTTCGATGGCCGGCGACGCGGATTGCCCGCACTGTCACGTCGTCGCGGCTGAGCTGCGCGACCAGGGACCTGCCCGCGCCATCGCGCCCGACCGCGCAGACGAGCGACGACCTGGCGCCCAGGCGTGCCAGCCAGCGGGCGACGTTCGCCGCCGACCCACCCTGGCGGATCTCCACGCGACCCGGGACATCGGTGCCGGTCTCGATCGGGGCGGACGCCCGCAGCACGACATCGAGCACGAGATCACCCAGGACGAGGACGCGTGCGGGTGCAGTCACAACGCCGATGGTAGCGTCGCGTTGGTACGATTCAGCCTCGATGACATCCCAGATCGACCAGCTCGCGATCAACACGATCCGGACCCTGGCGATCGACGGGGTCCAGAAGGCGAATTCCGGCCACCCCGGTGCGCCGATGGGCGCTGCGCCGATGGCCTACGTCCTGTGGACGCGCTTCCTGCGGCACGCCCCCACCCGCCCCGACTGGGCGGACCGCGATCGGTTCGTCCTGTCCGCCGGGCACGCCTCGATGCTGCTGTACGCCCTCCTCCACCTGACGGGCTACGACCTCTCGCTCGACGACCTGATGCAGTTCCGGCAGTGGGGCTCGCGCACGCCCGGCCACCCGGAGTACGGCCTGACGCCCGGCGTCGAGGCAACCACCGGGCCGCTGGGCCAGGGCTTCGCCAACGCCGTGGGCATGGCCATCGCCGAGCGTCGGCTCGCCAACGAATTCAACCGGCCGGGCCACGACATCGTCGATCACCGGACCTACGTCATCGCCTCGGACGGGGACCTGCAGGAAGGAATCGCCTCGGAGGCGGCGAGCCTCGCCGGGCACCTGCGGCTCGGCAAGCTGATCGTGCTCTACGACGACAACCACATCCAGCTGGACGGCCCGACGGACATGGCCTGGTCGGAGGACGTCCTGGGGCGCTTCGACGCCTACGGCTGGGGCACCTCGCGCGTCGACGACGGGAACGACCCAGCGGCCATCGAGGCCGCGATTGCCGCCGCCCAGGCTGACGACCGACCCTCGCTCATCGCGGTTCGAACGCACATCGGCTTCGGCAGCCCGAACAAGCAGGACACCCAGAAGGCGCACGGCTCGCCGCTGGGGCCGGACGAGGTGCGACTCACCAAGATCGCCTACGGCTGGGATCCCGACGCGCAGTTCCTCGTGCCCGCCGAGGCGCTCGAGGCAATGCGCGCCGCCGTGCCCGCAGGCGAGGCGCTGGTCAAGGATTGGGAGGCCCGCTACTACCAATACCGCGACGCCTTCCCCGAGGAGGCCGGCGAGCTTCGGCGGCGGGACCTGCGCCACGGCCTACGCGTCGGCTGGGATGCTGCGTTGAAGACCTACACGGTCGGCGAGGATTTCGCGACGCGGCAGGCGAGCCAGGCCGCGATCCACGCGCTGGCGGGGCCGGTCCCGGAGCTGTTCGGGGGCTCGGCGGACCTCAGTGAATCGAACCTGACGCTGGTCAAGGACGCTGCACCGTTCGAGGCCGGCGAGGCGGGCCGGAACCTGTGGTTCGGCGTCCGCGAGCACGCGATGGGCGGGATCGCGAACGGCATTGCCTACCACCAGGGTTTCATCCCGTACGTCGCTACGTTCCTGAACTTCAGCGACTACATGCGCGGCTCCGTCCGGCTCGCGGCGCTCGCCGGGCTGCATGTGATCTACGTCTGGACGCACGACTCGGTGGGCCTCGGCGAGGACGGCCCCACGCACCAGCCGATCGAGCACTACGCGGCCCTCCGGGCCATGCCGAACCTGTGGTTCGTGCGACCGGGCGACGCCAACGAAGCCACCGCGGCGTGGGCGCTCGCGGTGGAGCGGCAGGGCGGTCCCGTGGCGCTCTCGCTCACGCGCCAGAAGCTGCCGACCCTCCCGGGCACCGCGGAGCACGCCCGCGCGGGCGTGGCGCGCGGCGGCTATGTCCTGCGCCGGGGACGCGACGAGGACGAGGGCCAGGCGCCGGACCTGCTGCTGATCGCGACCGGCTCGGAGCTCCAGCTCGCCTTCGCGGCCGCCGAGGCGCTCGAGGCCGAGGAGATTCACGCGCGCGTCGTGTCGCTCCCGTGCTGGGAGGCGTTCGACGCGCAGGACGAGGCGTACCGTGAGTCCGTGATCCCGCGCGGGATCCCGCATCGGGTCACGATCGAGGCAGGGGCGACGATGGGCTGGGAGCGCTACGCCGGCGACCATGGCGCGATCCTCGGAATCGATCATTACGGCGCGTCCGCTCCGGCGGGCACGATCTTCGAGAAGTTCGGTTTCACCACGGAGCGCGTCGTCGACGTCGCGCGGCGCGTCGTTCGCGATGGTCTCCATGGGCGCGTGCCCACGCTGGACCCCGGCCACCAGCCGGGGCATTCGTGATGGGCGCGATACGCATCGGATTCGCGGCGGATCACGCGGGAGTGGCGCTGAAGGCGGAGCTGCTTCGGCGCGTGGCGGCGGCACGACCCGGCGACACCCTGGTGGACCTCGGCGGCGACGGCTCCGACCCCACCGACGACTACCCGGACTTCGCCGAGCGGCTGGGGCTCGCGGTCCGCGACGGCCAGGTGGACCGGGGGATCCTGATCTGCGGGTCCGGCGTGGGAGCGAGCGTCGCCGCGAACAAGATCAAGGGCATCCGCGCCGCCGTCTGCCACGACACGTACTCGGCCCACCAGGGCGTCGAGCACGACGACATGAATGTGCTGACCCTCGGCGCTCGGGTGATCGGCGCCGAGCCGGCGCTCGAGTGCTCGCTGGCCTTCCTCGCCGCGACCTTCAGTGGCGAGCCTCGCCACCGACGCCGGCTGGACAAGGTCCTCGCGATCGAGGAGCGCGGCGAGTGACCGCCGGGCTGCGGATCCAGCTGCCGGAGGCCGCGCAAGCCAGGCACGACGAGCTCGTCGAGCGAGCGACCGCGGAGCGCTGGGCGGAGCGCCTGTTCGACCGTGACACCACGCTCTGGACGACGGACCCTGACGTGAGCGCGGACATCACGGACCGGCTCGGCTGGCTGGACGCGCCGGCGCACTTCACGATGCTGATTCCGGCCCTGGAGGGCCTTGGAGACGGTCTCGTGGAGAGCGGCTTCGACACTGCGGTCGTGATGGGCATGGGCGGCTCCAGCCTCGCGCCGGACGTGCTTCGCCGCACCTTCGGCACGACCGAGGACTACCTCGACCTGCGCATCCTGGACTCGACGGACCCGGCCGCCGTGGGCGCCGTCATGGACGACCTGGATCCGCTCGAAACCCTGTGGATCGTCGCCAGCAAGTCCGGCACGACGACGGAGCCACTCGCGTTCATGGCCGAGGCGTGGTCGCGCGTCGCGGCAGAGCTGGAGGCGCGCGGCTCGGACCAGAAGCCGGGCGAGTTCTTCGCCGTGATCACGGACCCCGGCAAGAGCCTCGCGGCGATCCCCCACCACGACGACCTGCGCGAGGAGTTCCTGAACCCGCCCGATATCGGCGGCCGCTACGCAGCGCTCACCTACGTGGGGCTGGTCCCGGCATCGATCATCGGGCTGGATCTCGACGCGCTCCTGGCCTCCGCCTCCACGATGCTTGGGGCGTGTCGCGAGCCGGATGCGAGCGTGAATCCGGGCGTCCTGCTTGGGCTGGCCATCGGCGGGCTCGCTGCGGCGGGCCGCGACAAGCTGACGTTCCTCACCGACCCGGCGATCGAGAGCTTCGGCGCGTGGCTGGAGCAGCTCATCGCCGAATCGACCGGCAAGCAGGGCCTGGGCATCGTCCCGGTGGACGGCGAGCCGCCGCGGCGCGCGGGTGATTACGGTGCGGACCGCGCGTTCGTCGCCCTCAGCGTTGCCGGCAACGAGAACCGCGATCTTGCGAAGCTCGCCGACGAGCTTGAGCACGCGGGCCAGCCAGTGATCCGGATCGAGCTCGACGACCCGATCGACCTGGCCGGCGAGATGATCCGCTGGGAGGTCGCGACCGCGATCGCGGGTGTCGTGCTCGGCATCAACCCGTTCGACCAGCCGAATGTCGAGGAGGCGAAGGAGCTCACGCGGGGCGTGCTCGCCGGCGCGACCGGCGATCGCGGCGACTCCGAGGCCACGGCGGGCGTCGATGGCGGCATCTACGTTTCCGCACGCGACGAGGACTCCCTCGCCGAAATCCTGGAGCCGACGCTCGACTCCCTGCGGGCACCCAACTACGTGGCGATCCAGGCGTTCATCGCGCCGTCACCCGAGGTCGACGCGGCCGTCGCCGGCCTCCGCGCGGCGCTTGCAGCGACGGGCTGCGCGACCACCTCCGGCTACGGCCCGCGCTTCCTGCACTCGACCGGCCAGCTGCACAAGGGCGGGCCGGCGACCGGCGTCTTCCTGCAACTGACCGCCGATCACCCGCACGACCGACCGATCCCCGGCTGGCCGTACACCTTCGGCCGGCTCATCGATGCCCAGGCGCACGGTGATCGTGCCGCGCTCCGGGCCCACGATCGCCCGGTGATCCACGTGCATCTCGGCGCGAACCTTGTCGACGACCTTGCGACTCTCGAGCGGGCGATCAGGCGCGCGCTCGACTAGGAGGACGAACATGCAACTCGGCTTCATCGGGCTCGGGCGAATGGGCGCGAACATGGTTCGCCGCCTGGGCAAGGACGGGCACGAGATCGTCGCCTACAACCGGACCGTCGAGAAGGCCCACGAGCTCGCCGACGAGGAGCGAGCTGCCGGCCACCAGGTCGAGGCCGCCGACACCGTCGAGGCGCTGGTGGCTCGGCTCGCGAAGCCGCGCACCGCCTGGATCATGGTCCCGGCGGGCGACGCCACCGAGGCCCAGATCAAGGAGCTGCTGGAGCACCTGGAGCCCGGCGACACGATCGTCGATGGCGGCAACACGAACTTCCACGATGACGTCCGCCGCCACAAGGAGCTCGCCGAACACGGGATCCAGTACGTGGACGCCGGTGTCTCCGGCGGGATATGGGGACTGGCGAATGGCTTCGCGCTGATGGTCGGGGGCGAGGATGTAGCGGTGAACCCGCTCGAGCCCGTCTTCCGCAGCCTCGCGCCGGAGGGTGGCTACATCCACGCCGGGCCGCCGGGCGCGGGGCACTACGTGAAGATGATCCACAACGGGATCGAGTACGGAATGATGCAGGCCTACGCCGAGGGATTCGAGATCCTCCATGCCTCGGAGTACGACCTCGATCTCGCCGCCATCGCCGAGAACTGGATGCACGGTTCGGTGGTTCGCTCGTGGCTGCTGGAGCTGCTTGGGCGCGCCTACAAGGGCCAGGGCCAGGACCTGGAGCACCTGAAGGGCTGGGTCGCCGACTCCGGCGAGGGTCGCTGGACCGTCCAGGAGGCGATCGATCGCGACGTTCCCGCGCCGATCATCACCCTCGCCCTCCAGACCCGCTTCCGCTCACGCCAGGACGATTCCTACGGCGCGAAGGTGCTGGCCGCGCTCCGCAACGAGTTCGGTGGCCACGCCGTGAAGGAAAAATGAGGCGCCCGCCCACATGGCCCTGAAGAGCCGGCGCAGGCTGGCGCTGCCGCGTCCCGCGCCCACGATCGCGGCGAGCGCGCCCGGCGCGCTGCCCATCAAGGAGGAGCGGCTCGCTCGGGACGGCAAGCGGAAGCGCGCCGCGGCGAAGCCCGAGGGCAACGTACTCCGGGAGGGCCTGCGCCTGGAGCGGGTGCCGGACCCGCACGTGATGGTCCTGTTCGGGGCGACGGGCGACCTCTCGCACCGGAAGGTGTTCCCGGCGCTCGCGCAGCTGTGGCGGACGAACCTCCTGCCCGCGGACTGGGCGCTCCTGGCCGTGGGGCGCCGCCCGTACGACGACGAGTCGTTCCGCGAGGACGTCGCGACCTCGCTACACGCCAATTGCCGGATCCAGCTGGACCCGGAGATGGAGACGCAGTTCCTGAGCCGGATCTCCTACCACCGGGGTGACTTCGCCGACGACGCCACCTTCGATGGGCTCTCCGAACGGCTCGAAGGGATGCACCTGGAGCACGGCACCGCGAACAACCTGCTGTTCTACCTGGCGACACAGCCATCTGCATTCCCGACGATCGTCGGCCAGCTCGGGCGCTGCGGGCTGGACCACGAGATGCACGGCGGCGGTTGGCGCCGGATCATCGTCGAGAAGCCATTCGGGCGGGACCTCGATTCGGCTCGCAAGCTGAACCGCGAGATGCTGCGCGTCTTCCGCGAGGCGCAGATCTACCGGATCGATCACTACCTGGGCAAGGAGACGGTCCGCAACCTGCTCGTCTTCCGCTTCGGCAACGGCATCTTCGAGCCGCTCTGGAACCGGCGCTACGTGGACCACGTGCAGATCACCGTGGCGGAGACGATCGGCGTCGAGGACCGCGGTCAGTTCTACGAGGAGACCGGCGCCGCGCGCGACGTGCTCCAGAATCACCTCCTCCAGCTGCTGAGCCTGGTGGCGATGGAGCCGCCGGCAACGTTCGCCGCGGACGCGTTGCGCGACGAGAAGCTCAAGACCCTTCGCGCCATCGCGCAGCCCACGCGCCAGGAGGTGGCGCGCGAGGTCGTTCGCGGCCAGTACGACAAGGGCTGGGTCGGCGGGCAGCCGGCGAAGGGCTATCGCCAGGAGAAGGAGGTCGATCCGGAGTCGGAGACGGAGACGTTCGTCGCCGCACGGTTCGAGGTCGACGACTGGCGCTGGTCCGGTGTCCCGTTCTACCTGCGCACCGGCAAGCGGCTGGGCAAGCGCGCGACGGAGATCGCGATCCAGTTCAAGGATGTGCCCCATCGCCTGTTCGCGGAGGCGGCGACGGATCCCCAGCCGAACCTGCTTGCGATCCGGGTCCAACCGGACGAGGGCATCCTGCTGCGCTTCGGGTCCAAGGTGCCCGGACTTGGCCTGGAAATCCGGCCAGTGACGATGGACTTCACCTACGGCGCCGCGTTCTCCGCGGACACTCCGGACGCGTACGAGACGCTGATGCTCGACTCCATGCTGGGCGACCAGTCGCTGTTCACGCGCGCCGATGAGGTGGAGGCGGCCTGGGCCATCGTGAGCCCCATCCACGATGCGTGGCTGGACATGCCCGCCCCGGACTTCCCGAACTACCCGGCCGGCTCGTGGGGCCCGGAATCCGCCGAGGCGCTGATCGAGCGCGACGGACGGCGCTGGCGACGGCTGTGAGCCCACATCCGACGCCGATGGCGATGGTGTCCGCTCCGGGCGAGCCGATGCTCCGCTGGTCGTCGCGGACCCGGAGCATCGCGGGGGTAGCGGCGGAGCTCGGCAAGATCTGGTCATCGATCCAGTTGACCGCGCCGGGCCAGGATGGGCAGCCGGAACGGCGGGTCGCCGCCCGCTCCAGCGTCATGAACCTGGTCGTGATCGCGGGCCGGGGTGAGATCGGCGAGCGAGCCGCCTCGATCGTGGAGGGGCTCGCGGGTCGCCATCCGTCGAGGACCCTCATCGTCTCGCAGGCGGATCCGGATGGTCCTGCGTGGATCGACGCGCAGGTGCAGGCGCACTGCGTGCTGCCGTCCAACACGGCACCCGAGACGTGTTCGGAGCTCGTCTACCTGACCTGTGGTGGGGAGAGCGGCCAGCACCTGGGTGGCCTGGTCGCGCCGCTGCTCATCCATGACCTGCCCGTTACGATCTGGTGGCCGGGCGAGCCGCATTTCGAGGCGAAGGCATCGACGGAGTTGCTCGACATGGCCGACCGGGTGCTCGTCGACGGCTCCGGCTGGGCCGGCGACGGCCTGGAGCGCCTCGCCGAGATGGCCGGGCTGATCACGCGCTACGAGGTCGAGATCGCCGACTTCGCACTGCTGCGCCAGGCGCGCTGGCGCGAGGCGATCGCGTCCACGTTCGATCGCCCCTCGCTCCTGCCGTTCCTCGGCCACCTGGACCACATCGAGGTGCGCTACGCCGCGGCGGATGGGGCGCCGCGCATGGCCAATGTCGTCCGGCCCCTATATCACGTGGCCTGGCTCGCAGCGCGCCTAGGGATGACGGTGGTCACGCCGCTGGCGGCGCGGACGGCGGCGTGGAGCGGCTACCAGGCGACGCTCCGGCAGGGCCGGCGTCTTGTGCCGGTGGAGCTCCTGCCGGTGGAATCGAGCGCGCCGCGCGGGACGACGCTGATCGTCGAGCTCCACGCGACCCGTGGCCGCTCTCAACTGTGGATCGAGGTCACCGCCTACGCGGAGGGCGTCGTCGTGCGCGCGTCCCTCGACGGCGAGGACATGCCGGAGCGCCGATTCCTGGCGCCGCGGCGGCGCGAGGCGGATCTCCTGGCCGAGACAATCGACGCGGCGGGCCGGGATCGCATCTCCCGCGAGATCCTGGCGATGTCCGCGCGCCTCCTCGAGGCATGAGCGGCGAACCGTCGATCAGGGTCTTCGACGACCCCGAGTCGACCGCGGCGGCGGCAGCCGAGACCCTTGCCTGTGCGCTGATCGACGCCGTCGACGCGCGCGGGCGTGCCGACTGGGCCACGACCGGCGGCTCGGCACCGATCCCCATCTATCGCGCCCTCGTCCAGCCGCCGCTCCGCGACGCCGTGCCCTGGACCGCCGTGCACGTCTGGTGGGGCGACGATCGCTACGTGCCGCGCGACGACCAGCTCTCGAACGTGCTGCCGCTGGACCGCGAGCTGCTGCCGGGCATCGCACTGCCCCCGGAGAACGTGCATGCCATGCGGATGGACGAGGCGATCTCGTCAGGTGCCGGACCGGGCGCGGTCGCAAGCGCGTACGAGGCGGAGCTGCGCGCCGCGGGGCTGGAGGTGGACGGCGCCGTCTTTCCGATCCTCGACGTCGTCCTCGTCGGGCTGGGTGGCGATGGGCATGTGCTGTCCGCATTTCCGGGATCACCACTCTTCGACGAGGCGGGCTGGGTCAGCCCGGTCGCCGCGCCGACGCACATCGAGCCGCACGTCGCGAGGGTGAGCCTCCACCCCGCGATCCTTGCGGCCGCGCGCCTGCCGATCCTGGTGGCCTACGGCGCCGGGAAAGCGTCGATTCTCGCCACCGTGCTGGGTGCGGAATGGGACGAGCGCCGGTGGCCGGCGCAGGTCGCGCGCCGCGAAGGTGCGATCTGGTTGCTCGACCGCGACGCCGCGGCCAACCTGCCGGGGTGAACCCCCTCCAGGTCCGGAGTCTGGACGGCACCCAGATCGCCGTCTTCGAGATCGGCGCACCCACGGCCACGGGCGCCGAGCGGACCTTCGTTGGGGCGCAGGATCGCCCGCCGCTCCTGCTCGTCCACGGGGCCACCGCCGATCACACCACGTGGCGAGCCGTAGGCCCGCGGTTTGCCCTCTCCCGGCGCGTGTTCGCGATGGATCGTCGCGGTCGCGGCGCGTCCGGTGACACCGCCTCGTACTCGATCGAGCGCGAGTTCGAGGACGTCGCGGCGGTCGCCGAGTCGCTGGCGGCCGAAGGGCCGGGCCAAGCTGTTGATGTCGTGGGGCACTCGTACGGCGGCAGGTGCGGGCTGGGCGCGAGCCTGCGCACGCGAGCGATCCGGCGCCTCGTCGTCTACGAGGGCGCGCCGGTGCCACCGGGGATGTCGTACCGGCCCCCTGGCCTGGTGGAGGCAGTCATGCACGCGCTGGAGCGTGGCGACAAGGAGGCCGCGCTCTCGACGTTCCTCGCAGGCATCGTCGGCATGTCCGACGCAGCCCTCGATGCCTATCGGCGCGATCCGGTCTGGCCGGCGCGGGTCGCGGCGGCCCACACGATCCTCCGCGAGATCGAGGCGGAGGCAACCGAGCCGGCGTCGATCGATGGCCTGGCCGGTGTCACCGCGCCGGTGCTCCTGGTCCTCGGCTCGATCAGCCGCTCGCCGTTCCGGATCGGGACGGACGC
>JANLSG010000241.1:0-16474 GCA_031362295.1 Chloroflexota bacterium | reverse complement strand
GCCGGCCGGGTCCTCGACGGCGGTTCGCGCGCCCTCGGAGCGGCCGGACCAGACGCTTTCCGCGTGGGCGTCGACCATCGCGAGGAGCGGTGTCGCCCGCAGCCGTTCGAAGATCGATCGCGCTTCGCCGAGCCAGCCCGCGACCTCGGGATCGGCGCCGCCCACCGTCGCGGCCGCGACGAGCGCCAGTAGCGCCTGGTCGTACACGAGCCCAAGGTCGCCGTACTTGCCCCAGACATCGCGGAACCCGGCCATCGCCGCGTCGCGGTCGCCCTCGATCGCCGCCATGCCGGCCCGGATCGCGGACATGTCGGCCTCGATCGCCCGGCCACGAGTTCCCAGCTCACCAAGCCTGTCGAGGACCTGCTTCGCGAGCGCAACATCGCCCCCGAGCACGGCTGTGATCCCGGCCCGGGGGAGGGCATAGGGAGCGTTGAGGTCGCTGCCGTCGGCGAACACGATGAACTCCCGGGCAGCGTCGACGAAGCGACGTTCCGAGAGTGCGATGTAGCCCCGCAGATCGTGCATCGACGCATCCATGTCGGCGTCGCCGAGTTCGTCGGTCCGTTCCTGGAGCGACGCGACGTCGGCGGGCAGCAGCGTCCCGCGCAGGGCGAGGAACGAGGACCGGGCGTGCTCGAGGAAGAGGTCGGTGACGTTTCGATCCTCATCCCGGATTGCGCGATCGAGCTCGCCGACGACCCAGTCCCACTCGCCGATTCGGCGGACGTCCTCGGCCGTGTTGCCGAGGTTCATCGTCTCCCGGCCGCGATGCCCGGTGCGGCGCGCCTGCTCGATGATCCGGCGCTCGACCTCCACCGTTGCCCGCGGGTCGTCGAGTGCGAGGATGTTCGACAGGGTGGAGTTCGCGGTGTCCACTTCGCCCTGCAGGCCGAGCTGGTCCGCCAGGCGGCGGGAGCCTTCGACGAGCGCGATCGCCTCCCACATCCGCCCCTGGAACTGCGCCAGCATGCCCTTCATGCGGAGCATGCGCGTGGCCACCTCGCCGTAGCCGAGCCGTTCGGCGATCGCGAGTGCCCGGTCGGCCTGGACCGACGCCTCTGCGTACTGGCGGGTGAAGGTCAGGATCGCGGTGTACCCGGCGACGAGATTCAGGACGTTCGGGTCGTCCTCCATGTCGGCGAAAAGATCGATCGCCGCGCGCACGACCACGATGGCCTTGTCGCGCTCCCGGGATTGGGCGAGCGCGTCAGCCTGGAGATAGATCGCCAGCGCGAGACCGGACCGGTCGTCCATTCGCTCGCGGATCTGGCGCAGCTCCGGCACGAGGTCGAGCGCCGGCTCGTACATGGCGGCATCGATCGCGGAGCGAATCGTTCGCTCGAGGAGCACCGCGCGGTCAGCGTCGTCCGCCTCGACGTCGAGCGCCTGGGCGAGGAACGCGACCGCCTGGCGCATGCTGCCGAGGGCAAGGGCCCGATCCGCTGCGGCCTTCAGCGCGATGCGAGCCTGCGCTGCGAGGGCCTTCGCCTCGTCGCCGGCCGGCGTCGCGCGGTACGCCGCGACGTAGTGCGCGGCGAGGGCGCCGGCGAGCTCGTCGGCGCCTATCGACTCGACGAACCGAGCCGCGGCGAGGTGCCGCGACCGGCGGTCCTTGAGCGAGAGGGTGGAGTACGCGACCTCGCGGATCAACGCCTGGACGAAGTGGTACTGGCCGCGCTCGGGCGAGCGCAGATCGATCTCCTCGAGGACGAGGTCAGAGCGGACGAGAACGCGCAAGCGAGCGGTGAGCGCTGCCCCTTCGAGCCCGGAGACGGCCGCGAGGCCGGCCGGGGTGAAGCTCTGCCCGAGGACCGCGGCGTCCTGGATCAGGGAGCGCTCGGCGGGATCGAGGCCATCGAGCCGGGCGGCGATGAGCGCGTGCAGGGTGTCGGGAACGGCCAGCTCGCCGAGCTCGCCGACGGGTGCATAGCCACCGTCCTCTCGCGGCTCGAGGCGTCCGTCCGCGACGAGCATCCGGATGGTCTCCACCGCGTACAGCGGGATGCCCTCGGCCCGGGCCACGATCGAGCGGACGGCGGCCTCTGGGAGGCCCGGCACGAAGCCCGCGAGCAGCTCGCGCATCGACGCGTCGTCGAGCGGCTCCAGGTCGAGGGCGAGGAAGTTGCGTCTGCCCGCTCCCCAGTCGGAGCGACGCTCCAGGAGCTCCGGCCGGGCGAGGGTCACGATGAGGATCGGCAGGCCGCGGCTCCATTCGAGCAGGTGGTCGATGAAGTCGAGCAGGCCGGGATCCGCCCAGTGGAGGTCCTCGAACAGGAGGATCACCAGCTGCTGCTCGGCCATGCGCTCGAAGAACAGGCGCCACGCGCTGAACAGCTCACCCGCGCCGCCACCGGGCGCCTCCGCGACACCGAGCAGCGCGCCAAGCGCGCGTTCCACGCGGTCGCGATCCGCCGGATCCGCGATGAAACGCGCGACGGAGGCGCCGAGCTTCGTGCGGGTGGCGGCGGAGTCGTCCTGCTCCGAGATCTCGGCGCGCGCCCGGATCATCTCGCCCAGGGCCCAGAAGGTGATGCCCTCGCCATAGGCCGGCGAGCGGCCCTCGTGCCAGAACACGGTCTCGGCGACGCCGTCGAGGTACTTCTTTAGCTCCCACGCGAGACGGCTCTTGCCGATCCCGCCCTGCCCCGTGATCGAAACCAGGCGGATGCGCTTCTCGCGTGCGGTCGTGTGTGACAGGTCCTTGAGCAGGCGCAGCTCCGCGTCGCGGCCCACGAACGGCGCCTCGAGTCGATCGCCGCGCCCTCGCCCGCCGCGCTCGGCGACAACACGCATCGCGCGGAACGCCGTCACCGGCGCGGCCTTGCCCTTCATGACATGGTCGCCCGCGGGCTCGTAGGCGATGGAGGTCTCGGTGGCGCGTTTCGTGGACTCGCCGACGAGCACCACCCCGGGCGGTGCCGCGGATTGGAGGCGGCTCGCCGTATTGACCAGGTCCCCGGCGACCATGCCCTGGTTCGTGGCGCCCACGGTCACCGCGGCCTCACCGGTCAGCACGCCCGCGCGCGCCTCCAGGCCGGGGGCGAGGCCCTTCACGGCGTCGACGACCTCGAGGGCGGCGCGGACCGCACGCTCGGCGTCGTCCTCGTGTGCGGTTGGCGCGCCCCAGACCGCCATCACGGCATCGCCGATGAACTTCTCGACGGTCCCGCCGTAGCGGCCGATCTGCTCGCGCGCCGCATCGAAGTAGCGGCTCAGGAGCTCGCGGACCTCCTCGGGATCGCGACCCTCGGACAGCGTTGTGAAGCCCACGAGGTCTGCGAAGAGGATGCTGACGAGCCGGCGCTCGGCGATCGGTCCGGCACCGGCCACTCCCGCGGGGGCCCCGACGGCGGCAGACTGGACGAAACCCGCGCCCGGCGCCGCCGCTCCCGCGGCCTGGGCGTCACCGACCGGGGTGCCGCACTCGCCGCAGAACTTCGTGCCGGCGACGTTCGGCGTGCCGCAGCTGGGACACACCGCGGCGAGGCGCGTGCCGCACTCGCCGCAGAACTTGCGACCCGGCTCGTTGAGCGTGCCGCAGGTTGGGCAGTTCATGGGCGGACTGTAGCGAGTTCGGGAATGGTCGCCGCCCACGCATCGAACTCGCGCCGCAGCGGCTCGAGGGTCGCCTCGTCGGCGAACGCCACGTCGAGGGCGAAGCGGTCGATCGCCCACAGCTCCGGGAGCGTCAGCCCAATCTCGGCGACCGCCCGCCGGTATTCCTCGGTGAGCGAGATGTCGGAGACGGTCGTGTCGTCGGTGGAGAGGGTCACCGGGACGCCGGCGCGATGGAGCCGCGCCAGCGGGTGGGCGGCGATGGACGTGGCGCTCCCGGACTGGGCGTTGGAGGTCGGGCACAGGTCCAGGCACACGCCACGGGCCGTGAGCTCCGCCATGAGCGCAGGGTCGTCGGCGGCCCCGGGGCCGTGGGCGATTCGCTTCGGGTCCACCTGCAGCGCCCGGCGGACCTGTGCCGCGCCGCCCCACTCGCCTGCGTGGACGGTGATCTGCAGGCCGCTGGCACGCGCGGCCTCGAAGGCGCGGCCATGCGTCAGCGGATCCGGGAACGCGGCCTCGTCGCCGGCGAGGTCCCAGCCAGTGAGGCCGCGCTCGCGGAAGCGCGACGCCGTCTCGGCGAGGACGACGTTGTCGGCCGGGTCGTGGGAGCGCAGGGCCGTCGCGATGAGGCGCACCACGGTGCCGGTCCGCGCGGCCGCGTCCTCCGCGCCGCGGACCACCGCGTCGATGCCATCCGCGAGCGTCAGCCCGCGCGCGACGTGGAGCAGCGGGCCCCAGCGGATCTCCACGTAGCGGACGCCCTCGGCCGCCTTCGACTCGACGAGCTCCCTCGTGATCCGCTCCAGGGCCTCGGCGTCCTGCATCAGGGCGATCGGCAGGTCGAACGCGCGCAGCAGGTCCGCCTGGTCTCGGCAGGGCATCGGCGCGACAAGGGCGTCGAACATGCCCCGCCAGGTCGTCGGCGCCTCCACGCCGCGTGTCCGGGCCAGCTCCATCGCCGTCCCGACGCGCAGCGAGCCATCGAGATGCAGGTGGAGCTCCGCCTTGGGCATCGCCTCGAGCAGTCGATCGGTGGCGGGGTCGGGTCGTCGCATGTGCCGATGCTACGATTCGGCGCGCATGTCGAGCGCGCGTTCCCGCATTCTCCCCGCCATTGCGCGCGTGCTGCGCGGCATCGCCTGGGCGGTCCTCTTTGCCGTCCTCGCCGCGAGCGGCGCCGGGCTTGTCGACGGGACCTGGCATGCGCCGGGGAGTCCCGCCCGAGCCGAGCTGACCTGGGACGGCGACGCCGCGCTCGGCGAGCGTCTCGATGTCGCGACCGAGGAGCTCAAGCGCATCGCGGACGGCGTGGAGGAGCTCGACAACCTGGCAAAGACGGCGCTCTCCGAGGTCGCCAGCTCCGACCCGTCCCGCCTCAACGCCGCGCTCGAGACGGGCGCGGAGGTCGCCACGGCGATCGAGAGCGCGACGTTCGACCTGCAGCAGGTCCTCAGTGGCCTGCCCGGCGACGGCCCGACGGCGGCCCTCGAGTACAGCAACGACACGCTCGTCCGCCGCGCCGCGATCCTGGCCGCGATCGACGCCGCCGCGAGCCTCGCGGGGCAGTGGAGCCAGGTCGTCAAGCGTTCAGCGGATGCCGCCCAGCTTCGGGCCACGATCGCAACGCACGACACGACGGTCCTCGCGGGTGCCGCCAAGGGCGTCGGGGGCAAGTACAAGGACGCCTCTGCCACGCTCGCCGGCGCCCTCCTGACCGTCGCCGACATCAAGGCGCTCCGGGTTCGGCTCATTGCCGGCACGGAGCCCACCGTCCTGGATGAGTGGATCGAGCGCAACCAGGCCTACGACATCGCGCTCAAGGGTCTGTATGACGCGCTGGTCAAGTCGAAGGGCGAGGTAACGCTCGCGGTGCAATCGGCGCGGCGCGAGGAGCGCGCGGCCTTCGGCCAGCTGCCGCCGGACCGGCGGACGATCCTCGTGATCGTCGCGGAGGTCGCGCGCGGCGGACTCACGCAGGCCGTGCTCGCGATCGACGAGGCGCGCGGGCGCATCGACGAGGCCCTCGCCGAGGCCGATGGCACCGGCGGGGCGGACGAGCCCGGCGGCCCGGACGAGCTGGAGACACCGCTCCCCAGCTGAGCCCTACACTTCGCCCCCGGGTCCGCCCAGACCCCGGCATCACCGTTTGGAGGGGTTGTACCGGTGCAGGTACGCGTCGTCGTCGATCAGCCGTGGGACGTCAGGGCCGATGTCCTCGCCGTTCCCGTCCTCGGCAAGCCCGACTTCAAGGGGCCGCTCGGCGAGCTGGACAAGCGCGCGGGCGGTGAGCTCAAGTCGCTCGCCGACTTCGGCGAGCTGACGGGCAAGCGCTTCAAGAGCGTCCTCGCGAGCGCGGGCGAGATCGGCGCCGGCCGGCTCCTGGCCGTCAGCGCCGGCGATGCGGCAGACCTCGATCGCGAGACCGTGGTCAAGATCGGCGCCTCGGCGGAGCGGCGACTTGCCGGCCGCACCGTTCGCACATTGGCGATCTGGGTCTCGCCCCTCGCGAGCCTCGAGGGTGGCGCGGCGGCGGCCGCGGAGTTGCTGGCACGCGGCGTCGTCGAAGGCAGCTACGACCCGGCGAGCATCTACCGCGAGGACTACACCGACGGCCCCCCGAAGCTCGATGAGCTGATCCTTATCGCCCCCGGCGAGGACGCGGCGAAGGTCGCCAAGGCTGCCGAGCGCGGCGTGATCATGGGCGAGGGCGCGAACATCGCGCGGACCCTGTCCAATCGAGCGTCGAACGACGTCAGCCCGGAGGTCATGGCCGAGGAGGCGTGGAGCCTCGCCGAGAAGCACGGCCTGTGGATCGACGTCATCGGGCCGGAGAAGGCCACCGAGATGGGCATGGGCCTGTTCATGGCGGTCGGGCGCGGCAGCGACAACCCGCCCCGGATGATCGTCATGCGCTCCGGCAAGGCCGGCCAGAAGGACGCCCTCGGGCGCCACCTCGCGATCGTCGGCAAGGGCGTCTGCTTCGACTCCGGCGGCATCTCCATCAAGCCATCCGACCGGATGGAAGAGATGAAGATGGACAAGACCGGCGCGGCCACGGTCATCGCGGCGGCCATCACCGTCCAGCGTCTCGCGCCCGGGACGCCGCTCCTGACCATCGCGCCAACGGTCGAGAACATGCCCGGCCCGCACTCCACTCGCCCAGGCGACGTGGTCAAGGCGCTGAACGGCAAGTGGGTTGACATCACGAACACGGACGCGGAGGGTCGGCTGATCCTCGCGGACGCGCTCACGTACGCGGAGCAGCTGGGCGCGACGCACCTCGTCGACGTGGCGACCCTCACGGGCGCGGTGTCGCGAGCGCTGGGCGAGCTCGTAAGCGGCGCGTTCGGGACGCCGCAGCCGTTCGTGGATGACGTGCTTGCGGCGGGCGCGCGCGCCGGCGAGCGCTACTGGCAGCTGCCCCTGGTCGAGGAGTACCGCGCCGACATGGAGAGCTGGTACGGCGACCTCGTCAACTTCTCGCGCAACAACGAGGGCGGCCTCGTGAAGAGCGCGCTGTTCATCAGCGAGTTCGTCACCAAACCGTGGGTCCACCTGGACATCGCGGGAACGGGCTACTTCCGGAAGGTCCTGCCGTACGCCGCGCGAGGCGCGACGGGCGTCTCGCACGCGACCCTGGTGGAGCTCGCGCTCGCTGGCGCGAAGGCCTGACCTGGACCTCGCGCTCGCAGCCCTGCTGGGGCTCGGCTGGGGCTTCGCCTCCGACCGGATAGCGGCACGGTGGCCGGCCCACGAGGACGGCTCGGTGCGCAAGGTGGACTGGCGCACGCTCCTCGTCGTCCTCATGGGCGGCGCGGCGCTTGCCGCCACGGTGGCGAGATTCGGCGATCACCCGGCGCAGCTGCTGTTCATCGGGATCTTCGTCATCGCGATGGTCCTGCTCTTCGCGACGGACCTGGACCAGAAGCTCCTGCCGGACGTCATCACGCTGCCGCTCGTCCTCCTCGCGCTCGCCGCGTTCGCGACCGGCGGTGGGCCGTACGTCCATACCGTGGAGGACCTCGCCTGGGCGGCGGGCGCCGCGATCGCGATCATCGTGGGGCTGTACCTGCTGGCGATCCCATTCGGGGCGGGCGCGATCGGCGAGGGCGACCTCAAGCTCCTGGTCAGCGTCGGCCTGCTCGCCGGCGCGCTGAAGCTGTTCTACGGCCTCGTGATGGGCGCGGTGCTCGCCGGGGTGATCGTCGCGATCCTCGTCTTCATCCGCCGGCTGTCGATGAAGAGCTACGTCCCGTACGGGCCGTTCCTGATTGCCGGCGCCCTGTGGACCATCCTCGTCCTGCCCGAGTGACCAAGGTACGGGTGGGCGGCTGGCGGTCGCGGAGTACCATCCCCACTGTTCACCGGTAGTCGGCCCGGGCACCGGCGAGCGAAACCTCCGCGAACCCCAGCGCGACGGAGACGCCCGCACGATGATGATGCTTTCTTGATGCGCCGCTCCTTGCCTGGCAGGTTCGGCGAGCGCGCCGTCATCCTCCTGCTGGTCCTCACGACGTTTGGCGGCTTCCTCACCTCTTCGACGCCGCGGACCGTTTCTGCCGACGAGCTTTCGGACGCGTACGCGCGCCAGTCCGAGCTCGAGAAGCTCATCGCCCGGCAGAAGGCATCGATCCGGACACTCACGGCCAGCCAGACCACCCTCTCGTCGCGAATTTCCAGCACGAAGCGCTCGCTGAGCCAGATCAACGCCAACCTGCTGACGGTCAAGACCCAGATCGTGTCGATGGTCGTCGACGTCGCGCGCAGCCAGAACCAGGTCGACGAGCTGCTCGCTACCGCGGGGCAGCTTGACGCCGAGCTTGTCCGCATCGAGGCCGAGGAGGCCGCCAAGCAAGCCGACCTCGACGCGCGCACGGCCCTCCTCGCGTCGCGCATTCGCGAGGCGTACGACACCGATCGAACGTCCTTCCTCGAGACGATGCTGTCCAGCGGCGACTTCACCGACGTGCTGACCGAAGTGGGCTACCACCTTGACTTCGCGGAGCAGGACAAGCAGCTCGCGGACCAGATCGCCCAGGACAAGAAGGTCCTCGACGTGCTCCACCAGAACGTCGAGATCGCGCGCCAGCAGACCGCCGAGCTGCACGAGCTCGCCGCCGCGTCCAAGGCCCAGCTGGACATCCAGCTCAAGGACCTGAATGCCGCGCGCAAGGAGCTCGCAGCCCTCGAGGCCGAGACGGCACGGCTACTGAAGCAGCAGCAGGCCGCCTACGCGAAGCTCGCCGCCGACAAGACCAAGCTCGCCGCGACCCTCAGGGACGCGCAGGCGGCCGAGAAGAAGCTCGAGGCGCTGATCGATCGGCTTGTCGCGGAGGCCCTGGCGAAGGGCGGCATCCCATCGATCTACAACGGCACGCTGTCCTGGCCGTTGAGCGGCCGCATCACGCAGGAGTTCGGCTGCACCTCGTTCTACCTGGAGCCGTACTCCGCCAGCTGCGTCGGCCGCGGTGGCCACCTGCACACTGGAATCGACATCGCGAACTCGATGTACACGCCCATTCGCGCGGCCGGCCCCGGCAAGGTCATCTGGGCCGGCAAGAGCCCGTACTCCAGCGCCTGGACCGTGATCATCGCCCACTCGTCGCACCTGGTGACCTGGTACTCCCACGTGGACAATTACACCCGCCCGCCGGCCGTCAGGGCCGGCCAGTACGTCGCCAAGGGCCAGGTCATCGCCTACGTGGGGATGACCGGCATGACCACCGGGCCGCACCTCCACTGGTCCGTCCAGCTCGACGGCAACTGGACCAACCCGCGACTGTTCCTGCCCCGCTGATACGATCCCTCCGCAGGAGGGCCCCCCGATGAAGCGGACGATGGCGCTGATCCTCGCCGGCGGTGAAGGCGAGCGCCTCTCGATCCTGTCTTCCGTGCGCGCCAAGCCCGCGGTCCCGTTCGGCGGCAAGTACCGGATCATCGACTTCTCGCTGTCGAACTGCATCAACTCGGACATCACCGACGTCCTCGTCCTGACCCAGTACAACCCGCGCTCGCTGAACGATCACATCGGCGTCGGGCGCCCGTGGGACCTCGACCGCAACAACGGCGGGATCAAGATGCTCCAGCCGTACATCGCGCGCGGTCGCGTCGCCGAGTGGTATCGCGGGACCGCCGACGCGGTGCTCCGCAACCTGAACGTCATCGAGCGCTCGGACGCGGACACGATCGTCGTCCTCGCCGGCGACCACATCTACAAGATGGACTACCAGCCGTTCGTGGCCGCGCACCGGCGCCACCGCGCCGACGTCACGATCGCCGTCCGGCGCGTCCCGCTCGCGGACGCAAGCCGCATGGGCATCCTTGCCATGGACGAGGGCGAGCGCGTCACCGAGTGGCAGGAGAAGCCCAAGCTGCCCAAGAGCGACCTCGCATCGATGGGCGTGTACGTCTTCTCGAAGAAGGCGCTGCGCCGCTGGCTGAGCGAGGACCGGGTCGATTTCGGCGCGAACGTGATCCCGGCCATGCTGGACGGCGGGGCGCGCGTCTTCGGCTACCGCTTCTCCGGCTATTGGCAGGACGTCGGCACGATCCAGTCCTACTGGGAGGCGAACCTCGCGCTGTGCGATGACCGCCCCGCCCTGGACATGTACGACGGTGACTGGATCATCCACACCCGTTCCGAGGAGCGAGCGCCGGCGAAGGTGGGCGCGACGGCGCAGATCCATCGCAGCCTCATCAGCCACGGCTGCGTCATTGATGGCACGGTCGTCAACAGCGTCCTCTCGCCTGGTGTTCGGGTCGATGTCGGGGCGGTGGTGCGCGATTCGATCGTGATGTTCGACTCGGTGATCCGAGCCGGCGCGGTGGTGGACCGGGCGATCCTCGACAAGGAGGTCGTGGTCGGCCAGGGCGCCATCGTGGGCGAGGGCCCGTACGACGGCCCGCCGAACAAGCAGGAGCCGGGCCGGCTGAACACGGGCATCACGGTGGTCGGCAAGCAGTCGATCGTGCCCCGCGGCGCTCGCCTCGGACGCAACGTGAAGATCGGCGGCAACGTCCGCAGCGTCGACTACGCGACCCGCGTCGTGAAGGCCGGCGGCTCGGTCGACGCCTCGCCACCCTCGAAGGCCGCGCGCCGGAAAGCCGCCTCGGCCTCCTAGCTTCGCCTGGCGCGGGCCGCGGCGCCGCTCCGGCTTGCGGTGCCCACGCTTGCGGCCGAGCCGGCCGAGCCCCGTGGCGCGACGACTCGCTCCTTGTGCCCGCTATGAGCACGGCCCCGGGCGATGTCTCCCCTCGGGCTCCCCTCGCAAGTCAGTTCCGCTGAAGCGGAACCAACGAAACAACGACGCGAATCCGCGCAGCGACTTGCGGCCCGTCTCGCTGCTGATTCGCGTTCGCGGATCCGGCACCCCGTGGCTCCCATGCGGCGCCCACGCGCATCCAGTGCGGCGCCGGCCTGCTGCGGGTCCGGCTGGTTTCGTAGCGTCGACGGTCCCGACACGCACGTGTCGCCCTGGTGTCGCGCTCCGCGTTCGAAATTGAGCACGAATTCCGATGACCTGTCGGTCCGTGACACGGCCTGACCCAATTTCAGCCTGTTTGCACGCTAGTTCCGCTTGAGCGGAACTACCTGAAAAATCGGGGCGCAGGAGAGAGATCGGGCGGAGGCCCCCGGGCGGAGGCCCCCGGGCGCCGCCGGGCCGCCGCCTGCGGGCCACAGGGCCAAACCGACCGGCCGATCGGGAGCCCCGGCTAGACTTCCCGCTCAATGCCAACAATCGAGACCATCGAGGCGTGGCTCGGCGAGCTCGGCGTCGAGGCGGGTCCGCGCGTGGAGCGCGACGGGATCACGGCGTGGGATCTCACGCTGGACGGCCGCGTCCGGCGCGACCTCCGTGTGACGCTGATCCTGGATCCAGCAATCGGGGCGATCGCCTGGGCGCACCTGGCCCCGCCGCTGCTTGACGGCCTGCGCCGTGCGTACCGCACGCTCCTGCGCTGGAACGACGAGTTTCCCCTCGCCAAGTTCTCCGTCGCCGACGACGGGCGGCCCATCGTGGCGGTGGAGATTCCGTCGCGCTGGCTGGATGCGGACGAGCTCGGCCTGGCGCTCGCGCGCGTCTCCGGGGTCGCGGACAGGGTCTTCGAGGAGACGCGCGCCTGGGTGTGGATCGGTGGTCGCGTGCCGGACGGGTACGCCGAGCGACCAATTCGGAACGAGGCGCTGCTGGCGCACTACGAGGACCGGCTCGGCGAGCTGGTCCAGCCGGTCGAGCCGTGAGGCCTCGCGCGATTCGAAGCGCGCTCGGGGTCGCCCTTGCCGTCGCATCGACGATCGCGTCCGCGACCGGATTCGTGCCGGCCCTCGCCCCCGCGCCCGCGCTGGCGGCAGTCCCGAGCCTGTCGATGGTCGGCGTCACCACCTACGACGTCCTGCCCGAGGAGCACCGCGTCGCTGCGACGGTGCAGCTCACCGCGACGAATCACCTCAAGGACACCGTGACGAAGCGGTTCACCTTCAAGCTCGGGTATGTCACGGTCCTGCCGGGCGTGTCGAACCTCAAGCTGACCGGCGAGAACCCGGGAGCAAAGGTCTCGATCAGCTCCGCGACCAACACGTACACGAACCTCAAGATCGAGTTCGGCGCGAACCTTGCCGCGGGTAAGTCGACGACCCTGAACCTGACGTTCGACGTTGCCGACACCGGCGGCGCGCCGGACCGTGCCGTGCGGATCTCGCACTCGCTCGTCACGTTCGCGGCATGGGCCGTGGCCACGCCGTCCACCCCTGGTGCGCAGGTGTTCGTCCGCTTTCCGGAGGGCTACTCGGTGACCGTTCGACGCGGCCCGCTGGACGGACCGACGCCGGACGCGACCGGCCACGAGCTGTGGTCGAGCGCGGTCCTCGACAAGCCCCTGGAGTTCGTGGCGGACTTCACCGCAGACCGGCCCACCGAGTACACGGAGACGAGCCGAACCGTCGCGATGGGGGCCGGGCCGGCAGCCGTGCTGCTCCAGTCCTGGCCAGACGATCCGGCCTGGCGCGATCGCATCGGCGCCCTGGTCGAGCGGGCCTTGCCGATCCTCGAGCGAGAGATCGGCGTGCCCTGGCCGGTCAGCGGGCCCCTTCAGGTGCACGAGGCGCTGATCCGAACCGCGGGCGGCTTTGCCGGCGTCTTTGACCCGGGCGGAGGGCGGATCGACATCGCCTATGCCGCGTCGGACGGCGTGGTCCTCCACGAGCTGGCGCATGTCTGGTTCAACGGTGGCCTCGTGGCCGACAGATGGGCGGCGGAGGGGTTTGCCGCGTACTACGCGGAGCTCGCCGCGAAGGAGCTTGGCGTGGATCCCGCCGCGCCCGCGCTGCCGTCCGAGCCATCCCCGGCGGCCATCCCGCTCAATGAATGGGGTCCCAGCGGGAGCGAGAACGCGGCGACCGAGTCGTGGGCATACGCGGCCGCACTGCAGCTCGCGCGTGAGGTTGCCGCGCGCGCCGACCCCGAGTCCCTGCGCGCCGTCTGGTCGAAGGCAGCCGGCGGGATCGGCGCGTACCAGGCCGATCCCTCCGGGCAGGAGCCGGGCGTCGGCGTACCCGACTGGCGGGGGCTGCTGGACCTGCTCGAGACCGAGACGGGGGAGGACTTCACCGACCTGTGGCGAGCGTGGGTTGCACGCCAGAGCGACCTGGTGCCCCTCGCCGACCGAGCCACGGCGCGCGGCTACTACCTCAGGTCGACCACGCTGGCGGGGGAGTGGCACCTCCCACCTGCGACGCGCCTCGCGATGCGCGCCTGGCGCTTCGATATCGCGCGGGAGCTGCTGCTCGCCACCGACGCGGTGCTTGCCCAACGCGACGAGCTGCACAAGGCGGCCGCCGCCGCCGGCGTGACGCTGCCTGACAAGCTGCGCACGACGTTCGAAGGCGGCGGGGGATTGGCGGTGGCGGCCGCAGAGGCAGAGGCGGAGCAGGCGACGGTGGACGCGATCGCCGCGGCGGACGCCTCGCGACCGACCGAGACCGGTGTCGGCGAGCGCATGATCATCGGCATCGGACTGCTGGGCGCGGACCCGGACGCCGCCCTCGCCGCGGCGCGAACGGGCCTCGCCGCAGGCGAATTGGAGGCGGCCTACGCGGCAGCGACCTTCGCGAAGGCCGCGTGGTCATCGGCCGCGGGGGCCGGCCGCTCGCGTATCTTGAGCACGGTGCTGCTCCTGATCGCGCTCGTCCTGATCGTGGGGTTCGTCCGGGCGCGGCGTCGGGCGCAGGAGCCCGCATCGAGCTGAGCGTCCACGGCGTGACACGCGGCCGCCGGGGGAGCGCGATCCTCGCCGTCCTGTTCGCGCTCGCGCTCGGGCTGTCGCCGGGGGCTGCGCGGCCCGTCGCCGCCGGCTCGGATCCGCTGCGGACCCAGGCCGATGCGACCTACACGCTGGACCCGGACGCCGGCCGCGTTCACGTCGTGATCGACGTCAAGGAGACGGACCTCAAGCCGAACACCGCGACGTACGTCTACTCCTACACCGCGTTCGGTTTCGCGCTCCAGCCGGAGGCGACATCTGTCCGCGTCTCCGGCGGCAGCGCGACGTCGATCTCGACGAAGAAGCGCGAAGGCTACATCCTGGCCACGGTCCGGATCGGCAAGGCGCTGTTCTACAACCAGAGCACGAGCTTCACGATCCGCTACGAGCTCCCGGGCGGGAAGCCCCGATCGACGAGCCCCACCCGGGTCGGGGCCGCGTTCTCCACCTTCGGCGTCTGGGCGTTCGGGGACAAGGGCCGGAGCACCGTCGAGGTCCGGACGCCAGCCGGGTTCGATACGCGGTTCACCGGCGGTCCCATGCAGGCAACCACGTCCGCGACCACCGGCGTGATCCTCCGAGCGGAGCCGGCGGATCCGGCTACGTTCTACGCGATCGTCACCGCCGAGAACAACGACGCCTACACGGAAACGCGGCTCTCGCTTGAGGGCGACGTCGAGATCGTCGTCCAGTCCTGGCCGGAGGATGGGAAGTGGAAGGACGCGGTCACCGCCACGCTCCGTGATTCGATGCCCGCGCTGCGCGAGCTGATCGGATTGGACTGGCCGGTGGCGCACGACCTCGACGTTCGCGAGCGATACACGCCGGACCTCGAGGGCTACGCGGGGTTCTTCCTGATCGAGCAGCAGCGCATCGAGGTCAGCGAGGATCTCGACCCGGTGGTGATCGTCCACGAGGCCTCGCACGCGTGGTTCAACGACAGCCTCTTCCTTGAGCGCTGGATCTACGAGGGCCTCGCGGAGGAGTACGCATGGCGCGCGCTCACCGCGGTCGGTGGCGAGGATGGCGGCCCCGCGGAGCTTCCGAAGCTCGACGACCCCGGTTTCGCGGATCTCGCGACGTGGACGCACCCGGGTGTCATTCGAGACCGGGAGACCGACGATTCGGAGCGCTACGGCTACCAGGCCGCGTTCTGGGTCATCCACCAGATCGCGGAGGCCGCGGGCGTGGACGGGATGCGCGAGGCATTCGCGAGGGCCGATGCGAATCTCACCGCGTACCCGGGCGCAGGCGAGCCCGAGACCGTGTTCACCGGCGACAGCTGGCGGCGCCTGCTGGACCTCACCGAGCCCATCTCCAAGCCGGATCCCGCGGCCGTGGACGAGGCGTTCCGGGCGTACGTGCTCGGGTCCGGCGACGAATCGACGCTGACGGAGCGGCGCACGGCGCGCGACGCCTATCGCGCACTGCTGGAGCGGGGCGAGGGCTGGCTCCCGCCCTGGTTCGTCCGCAAGCCGATGGGCGACTGGTCGTTCAAGGACGCGACGAAGGCGATGGCCGCGGCAACGGCGCTGCTGGACCTCCGGGATCAGGTCACCACGGAGGCGGAGGCCCTCGGGCTCCAGCCGACCGACGCGCTCAAGACGGCCTACGAGGGGGCGAAGGACGGCCTCGCGGACGCCACCACGCTCGCCCAAGAGCAACTCGATGCGCTCGCGGCGGTCCGGGACGCGAAGGCGAACGTGGAGGCGACACCGGACTTCGTGGCGCAGGTCGGCCTGCTCGGCGAGCTGCCGCTCGTGGCGTACGAGGCGGCCCGAGCCGCGTTCGAGGCAGGCAGCATGGGCGAGACGACCAGCCATGCGAACAACGCGTCCTCGATCATCCGTGGCGCGCCGGCCGTCGGGCAGCAGCGGCTGATCGTCGCCGCGGTCTCCGCCGCGGGCGTCCTCCTGCTGCTGTTCCTGCTCGTCCTCCTGCTCCGTCGTCGCTCCCGCCGCCGCAGGGCGATGGCCCTCGCGACCGGTCCGGCGCCGACCGAGCCCTACGCTACACTCGCCGCCGATCCGGCCACGGATCAGGATGACGGAGAGGTGCAGGCCTGATGGTGGTGCGCCGGAAGCGACCCTCCCGCGAGATCCTCTCGGGTGAGTCCGCGGACGTCTACTTCGCCCGCGCCGAGCAGGTCCTCGAGCGCGAGGGCCTGGATCCCGTCGTGACGATGGAGGTCTTCGGGCGCCAGAGCGCGGTCCTGTGCGGGATCGACGAGGTCAAGACGCTGCTGGCCCACGCGCTCGCGAAGGCGGACGTCGCCGAGACGACCGTCGAGGCGCTCGACGACGGTGACGCCATCGAGCCCAAGGAGATCGTCCTCCGGATCACGGCCAGGTATCGGGCCTTCGGGCTGTACGAGACCGCCCTCCTGGGCATGCTCGCCCAGTCGACCGGCTGGGCTACTGCCGCGCGCGAGTGCGTGACCGCCGCAGCGCCGCAGCCGGTGATCTCGTTCGGGGCACGCCACGTCCACCCGGACATCACCGATGTCCTCGACTACGCGGCGATCATCGGCGGCTGCGTCGGGGCATCGACGCCGGCCGGCGCCCGGCTGGCCGGGTTGGCTCCGACCGGGACGATGCCCCACTCGCTGGTGCTCATCTTCGGGGATACCGTGGAGGCGGCCCTCGCGTTCGAT
>JANLSG010000226.1:0-5045 GCA_031362295.1 Chloroflexota bacterium | reverse complement strand
AGTGGATGCTGCGGATCACGCAGTATGCGGATCGGCTGCTCGAGGATCTCGAGGGCCTCGACTGGCCCGAGCCGATCAAGAAGCAACAGCGCGATTGGATCGGCCGATCCGAGGGCGCCCACGTGCGCTTCGCCGTCGCGGGCCACGCGGGATCCGAGATAGAAGTCTTCACGACCCGGCCCGACACGCTCTTCGGCGCGACCTACATGGTGCTCGCCCCCGAGCACCCGCTCGTTACGACGCTCACGACCGATGCAGCGCGAACCGCCGTGAACGCCTACGTCGAACGTGCGGCGCGCAAGAGCGAACGCTCACGCCAGGCCGAGCTCGGCGAGAAGACGGGCGTTTCGATCGGTGCGGACGCGATCAACCCGGTCAACGGCGAGCGGATCCCGATCTTCATCGCGGACTACGTGCTGGGGTCGTACGGCACGGGCGCGATCATGGCCGTCCCGGCGCACGACGAGCGCGACTTCGCGTTCGCCACGCAGTTCGGGCTGCCGATCCGCCAGGTCGTGGCGCCGAAGGGCGCCGAGGGCGGTGCCCTGTCCGAGGCGTACATCGCGCACGCGGACGACGAGGCGCTCGTCAACAGCGGCGAGTACAACGGCCTCGCGGCGGACGAGGGCGGGCGGCGGATCGTGGCGGCACTGGAGGCCAGCGCGAAGGGCAAGGCCGCGGTCACCTATCGATTGCGCGACTGGCTGGTAAGCCGCCAGCGCTACTGGGGCACGCCGATCCCGGTGATCCACTGCCCTACGCACGGCATCGTGCCCGTTCCCGAAGAGGACCTGCCGGTCCTGCTGCCGGATACGGTCGACTACGCCGGCGTGGGCGTGAACCCGCTGACCCGCGACGAGGCGTTCCTGAACGTCAACTGCCCAATCGATGGCGAGCCAGCCCGGCGCGAGACGGACACGATGGACACGTTCATGGACTCGTCCTGGTACTGGTATCGATACCTGTCCCCGGATCGGGCGGACTTCCCGATCGACCATGACCGGGTCGAGACGTGGACCCCCGTCCAGCTGTACACCGGCGGCGCCGAGCACGCGGTGATGCACCACCTCTACGGCCGCATGTTCACGAAGATGATCCGCGACCTGGGGATGGTCCGGCAGAACGAGCCCTGGCGGCGCGTGTTCAACCAGGGCCAGATCCTGGGCGCCGACGGCGAGCGAATGTCGAAATCCCGCGGGAACGTGCAGGACCCGGACGAGCTCGTATCGAAGTACGGCGCGGACACCGTCCGGCTGTTCCTGATGTTCATGGGGCCCTGGGATCAGGGCGGCCCGTGGAGCCCGACGGGCATGGGTGGCGTGTACCGGTTCCTGAACCGGGTCTGGGCGCTCGCCCTGGACCCGACCTACAAGGAGCCCGGCGATCCGGACGCCGGCACGCTGCCGGACGGCCAGGACGAGGCGACCGCTCGGACGGGCGTACGCGCCGCGGCGCATCGCACGCTCCGCGACGTGACCGCCGATTACGAGGTCTTCCACTTCAACACGATGGTCGCCAAGCTCATGGAGCTGTCGAACACGCTGTACCGCTACCGCGGCTCCGTCGTCGCCGGCGGCCCCGAGTGGGACGAGGCGATCCGCCTGCTGCTCCTCATGCTCTGCCCCGCGGCGCCGCACGTCACGGAAGAGCTGTGGTCCCGCCGGCTTGCCGCGCGCGGCGAGGCATGGTCGTCCATCCACAAGGAGACGTGGCCCGAGGTGGATGCGGCCGCCGTGGTGGAGGCCACCCGCGAGGTGCCCGTCCAGGTCAACGGCAAGGTCCGCGATCGCGTCACCGTGCCGTCGAACGCGGACGCCGCGGCAATCGAGGCGGCAGTGCTCGCCTTACCCAGGATCCAGGAGCTCCTCGCCGGCCGCACGCCGGACCGCGTCATCCAGGCGGGCGGCGGGCGGCTCGTCAACCTGGTGGTTCGCGAGGGGTAGAGTTCCGGCGATGGCGAGACCTCACGACACGAGCCCTGACGCGTGGCGACGCTACCTCGCGGCGATCCGGGCTACGCCTCCCGAGGAGCGTGTGCGCAGAGCCGTCCAGATGAGCGACGAGTTGCGCGAAGTCGTGCGCGCCGGCATTCGCTCGCGCCACCCAGACTGGTCGTCGGCGGCGGTCCAGGACGAACTCGAAGAACGAATGCTCGGTCGCGACCTTGCCCGGCGGGCCCGCGCGGCGCGTGCGCTCCCGGCCAGGTGAGTCTCGAGCGCCTGCTCGAGCGGACGATCGGCCTGCTCGAAAGCTCCGGACTGCAGTACATGATCACCGGCTCGCTGGCGAGCGGCTATCACGGCGAGTATCGAGCGACCCGCGACATCGACGTCGTGATCGACGTGAACGCGACCGAGCTCGACCTTTTGCTCGACCGACTCCATGCCGCCGGCATGTACGTGGACGACGAAGCAGCCCGCGTCGCCCTGCGTGATCGGGGCCAGTTCAACGCAATCGCGGAGGACGTCAAAGTCGACTTCCTCATCCACAAGCGAGATGCCTTCGCGATATCCGAGTTCGATCGTCGCACTCGCGGACGGCTGCTCGGGCAGGAAGCCAGTCTCGTGAGCGTCGAGGACCTCATCCTCGCGAAGCTTGCGTGGGCGGCGCAGCTCGACTCCGAGCGCCAGCTCCGCGATGTCACCGGCATGATCAATGCGGCCGGATCGTCGCTCGACCGAGCCTACGTGAGCGCCTGGGCGCAGCGGCTCGGCCTTCGCGAGGCATGGGATCGCCTGCTCGCACAGGAGGACGCCGAACGATGAGTACCCGACGGATCACATCCAAAGGCCAGATCACGATCCCAAAGGCGATTCGTGAGGCGGCCGGCTTCCTCCCGAACACCGAAGTGGAGTTCGAGCTCGACGGGGCCGACGTGCGGATTGTCAGGGCCGAGCGCCCGACAAAGCTGACGCGTGGCCAGCTCGCGGTTGAGCTACTTAGCCGAGCCGGCCCGCAGACCAACTGGACGACCGACGAGATCATGGCCCTGACTCGAGGTGACGATTGACGCCGGAACCCGTCGACAGCCGCGATTGCCGGGTACCGTGTGCTGAAACGTGACCCGAGTCAGTATCGAAGCGACTTCCCCACCCTGGAGCTGATCTCGCCATGAAGTGGCAGACCTGGGACGAGAACCTCGCGAATCACACGGCGGACGTGCAGGGCGCGGCGCGCGTCCTCGAGGAAGTGATCCGTACGGAGCTGCCGGACGTGGTCGTCCAGTACGACCCGGGCAACGGCCTGCTCGCCTTCGGCCGGAGCATGCGCATGCGCGACCTGCTGTTCGCGCTGATCCCGCACGCGGGTTGGGTGAACCTCCAGCTGGCCGACGGCGCGCAGCTCCCGAATCCCGACGGCCTGATCGAAGGGACCGGCAAGCGGATCCGCCACATCAGGGTCCCGACAGCCGAGAAGGCGCGCTCCAATCCCGTTCGAAACGCGGTCCGGGCGCAGCTCGCGCTCCAGGCGCCACCTGGGTCCTAGTTCGGGCGAACCTCGTGGTCGTGGTCGCGGCCGTGCTCTGATTCCTTGAGGCGCGCCCGGTAGCGGGCGGCTTTGGCCTGGTTGCCACAGGAGCGCATGTCGCACCAGCGGCGGCGGCCAGTCGGTGAGCTGTCGAAGAAGGCCCAGCGGCAGCGGTCGTTCGCGCAGACGCGGAGGCGCTCGGGGCGGCCGGTCGCGAGCTCCTCGACGATTGCCTCGGCAATGAGCGCGAGGGCGTCGTCGACCGGGGTCTCGGCGTGGCGGTGCCCGATGCGCAACGCGGTGCCGTCGAAATCGAGGCGGGTCGGGCGTCGAGCCTCCAGGACGGCGTTCACGAGGTGGACGGCGTCGGGTTCGGGCTTGCGGCCCTCGACGACCGAGTCGACGACCTCGCGCAGCGCGCTGCGGACCCGGCGGATCCGGGCGAGCTCCACGTCGTTGATGCGGACGCCTGCGTCGGGGTGGACGAGCTCCTTCTCCAGGAACCACATCGCGGCGTCTGCCGGGCGGCCCAGGTGCTCGTCGGTCTGGTGCTGGTCATCGGTTCGGCCGTGACCGGGGTGAAGCGTGTTCAGGAAGTCGAGAGCGGACTCGAGATCGATGCCGTGCGAATGCTCGGCGGGGTGGATGTTCGTCATGTCGATAACCACTCTATACCGCTTGACAGGTTACGCGCAAGTGGCTAATCTTCAGCAGTAACCAGAGATACCCATCCAAGGGGTTACGGAAGCAGAAACGGAGGTGCCGGATGGCTCCCTTCATCGCAATCGTCCTGTCGATCGGGATCCTCACGCTGTTCGGCATCGCTGCCGGGTTCGGCTTCGACTCTCGTCCGACCTACGGCGACGACCACGCCCGCTAACCCTGAACAAACGGAGATCAACACCACCATGAACGCATTCGTTCCCTACCTCGCAGCACTGCATCAGCAGGACCTGCTCCAGCAGGCCGAGATCCAGCGCCGCGTCAAGCTCAGCACGGCCTCGCACCCCAGCGTCCCGGTCTGGCGCCGGAGCCTCAGCGGGCTCCTGGCGTCGATCGCCGGCTCGCTCGATCCGAGCGTCGAGGTCAGCCGCACCACGCTTCCCGCCGGCCGCGGCGCCAACGTCGTACCGGCCTGCTAGTCGGGCAGTGATCTCGTAGAGTCCGTCGCATGGGCGAACCAACAACCAACCTGACGCCTCCAGCTCCTCGGGGCCTCGCCGCAACCGCCTGGGGCCCCGGCCGCCTCGACCTCTTCTGGGTCGATGACGACCGGGCCCTTTGGCATTCCGCGTCGATCGACGGCGTCTGGGCAGAGCCGGAATCGCTCGGCGGGTCGCTCGCCTCGGGTCCGACGGCCGTCGCCTGGGCGGAGGGCGAGATGGAGGTCTTCGCCGTCATGGACGACGGCGAGCTCTGGAACCGCTACTGGGATCGCACGTACTGGCACGCCTGGGAATCGCTCGGCGGCGAACTGGATGGTGGGTCGACGCCCGCTTCGTCATCGTCAGGTCCCGATCGGCTGGACGTCTACGCCCGAGGGCGCGACGGCCGGACCTGGCACCGCTGGTGGGACG
>JANLSG010000213.1:0-31351 GCA_031362295.1 Chloroflexota bacterium | reverse complement strand
GCGAAGAGCACCGAGACGAGCTTGCGCTCGGCCGTGGGGGCGCCGGCCGTGGGCTGTTCGCTCGCTCGCGTGGCGCCGGCGTCCGCTGCCCTGGCCGGGGTTGCGACTGGCGTCGATACGGCGGCGGCATCGAGCTTCGTTCCGCACGTCCCGCAGAAGCGCTGGCCAGGCGGATTGGAGGCGCCGCAGTTCGGGCAAACCGCGACGATCGGCGATCCGCAGTCGCCACAGAACCGCTGGTCAGCCGATGCGGCTGCCCCGCACGTTGAACAGGTGATGGTGCTCACGCCGCGGATCGTAGCGGGCGGCCCACCTCGGTGCCGGACTCGGCTCGGCTCCGATCGTTCGTATGCATGGAATCGGCACGAAGGTCGTCGTTGCCAGCAACCCAGCAACCCAGTATCCTTGGTAGATGAAGGCAACGTTCGACATCGATCCGGACTTGTATCGCGCGGTCAAGGTTGAGGCGGCGCGGGCGGACCGGAGCGTCCGCGCGGTCGTGGAGGAAGCGCTCGCCTCGTGGCTTGCCAACGCCGAAGAGGTCGAGGACCGCGCATCCGCGACAGCCGCCCTTGCCGAGTACGAGCGAGACGGCGGTTTGTCTGCCGAGGCGTGGTTCGGACGTGCCGCTGCGGAGATCAAGGCAAGGTACGGGCCGGACGAAGCGTGAGCGGGCGCTATCGGGTCGAGCTGGCGCCCGCCGCACAGCGCCAGTTACGTCGGCTTCCCCCTGGGACCGCCGCCGCGCTCCGGGGCCCGATCCTGGCGCTCGGCCGCGACCCCCGGCCCGAAGGCGTGACGAAGCTCAGCGGCACCGAGTTCTGGCGGCTCCGAACCGGCGACATACGCGTGATCTTCTCCATCGAAGAGGGGGTGAGGCTCGTTGTCGTCCTTCGAGTCGCGCGTCGCTCGGAGAGCACGTACCGACGCGTCTGATAGAAGCGCCGCGCCCGCACCCGCGCGACCTCCTCGTCGTGCCCTGGCCTGGCGAGACCGAAGTGCCTGGCCCCTGCCTCGGGGTCGGAGGTGGCATCGGCAAGCCGGGCGTGCCAGCGCGGCCGGCCGGCCGCGTCGAGGTCGCCTTACGGGACCGGGAGCTTGTCGAGGCGCCGTCCCTCGAGGCGAAGGTCGAGCTCAGCCGGCGAACCGGTTTGACGCCCGAGCGCATCGTCGAAACGGAGGGGTCAACCGGCTGAACGGCGCCTCGCTACGGACTCGGCGGAGGCGGCGGGGCTTTCGCGACCGAGATGCCGCTCGTGCACAGCACCTCGATGCCAGAGTCAAGGCTCTGCCATTGGATTTTCCACGGCGGCGACGTCAGCGGGTCGACGAAGGTCATCGTCCCCGTGAAGCCGGCCGCGATCCACGTCGACTGCGCGCTGTTCGTGTTCGCGTTCAGCAGCTGCGGCACCGTACAGAACGGCGGCGTGGGCACCGGCGAGGGAACTGGTGTGGGCACCGGCGAGGGGACGGGGGTCGGGACGGGCGTTGGCTTTGGCGTGGGCTTCGGCGTGGGCACTGGGGTCGGCGGAGGCGGCTGCAAGCCGGTGGGAGCCGGCCCGGAGGTTGGTTCGGGCGCCGATGGGGAGGGGAACCCGCTCTCGCCCGGTTCGGTCGGCAGGAGCGACGGGCTTCCGAGCGCCGAGGGCGTCGCGGCGATGAACGTCCCAGGGGACGCGACCCCGGTGAGCGGGGCGCTCGCGGAAGGAATGTCGGTTCGCCCCACGTCGGCAATCGAGGGCCTGGGTCCGTTGACGGCCAGCACGACGCCCGCAAGGGCGATCACCACGACGACGCCGAGGAGCGCCGGTGGCACTCCGAGCACCGAGCGTCCCGTGCGGCCCGCGCGAACCGAGCGCTGCGCCGCGACAGTAGTGGCGGTTGCGCCCGCGTTCTTGACGCCAGCGCGAGATGACGCCACTGCTGCGGCCTTGCCCGCGGCGGGTCCTGCCGCTCCGGCTCCCGCTTCGGCGCTCACGGCCCGCTCGCTCCGGCGGGTCCATGGCTGGAGCAGGACCTCGAAATCGTTTCGCGGGATGAGGTCCCGAATGGCGATCGCGCCCGCGACGTCCGCCACGATCGGGGCGACCTGGGCCCGGAGCGGGGTGTTGCCGAGCTTGCCGCGCGCGATGACCGAGGCGCCCTCCCGCGCGAGCAGCCACTCCGCCTCGCGCTGCTCGCGGCCCGCCGTGAACGCTTCGTGGCGGGCGACTGCGTACGTCGTCGAATCGACCGCCGCGAGCGCGGCGACGATCTCCGTCGCCCGCGCCTCGTCGAGATCCCGTAGGTCGGCCAGGAACTGGCGGACCTCGGTCGTATTGATCCCGAACGCCTTCATCGACGACCTCCGCTCGGACGTCACGGAGGCTTCGGCAGCGACCGCCGTCGCCCTGGGCGCGTTCAGGCTGGCCGACGTCCCCCGAGTAGCAAGGTCATATCGCTTGCGGCGCTTCGGGTCAATGAGCCACTCGTGGGCCTGGTTCAGCCGAATGAACCGGTCCGCGGCCATCGACCGCGCGCCCTCGCCCTCGCCGTTGCCCGCTCCCTCGCCGGCGCCGTCGCGCGCGACGTCAGGATGGTGGCGTTTCGCCAGCGTGCGGTACGCCGCATCGATCACCGCCGTGCTCGCCAGGCGGGAGACCTCGAGCTCGGCGTACAGGTCGAAATCGGGGACGGATTCGCGGGTCAAGGCGGCCAAGTGTGACACGCCTATCCCAGCGTCGGCCCCGACCCCGGCCAAGTGCGTGGTTCGCATTCGCGGAAATCGACCCGGGCTTCCACGTCCTCCGGTGCGATGCGCGTCGCCGTCATATGAAGGCCGTAGACCCGCGCCGGCAGGCGCCCCGGCGCCGTCGGCCGGTATCGAATGTTCGTCGGCAGATACCAACTCGACCACACTGGCCTCGCGCGGCTGCCGCTAGCCAGCCGACCTCGTCGTTCTGGTCGTGCGCAGCGACAACATCGACGTGGTTGGCCGTTGAAACGCCGTCGATCTGTGCCTGGAACCGATTCCCAGCGCAGCTACCTCGTCGAGTTGGTACTTCACCGCGATCATTTGACCGGGCCTGCGGCCCGGCGCCGTTCGTATTACGGCGACGGGCATCGAATTCAGAGATATCGCCCACAGCGGCCAATTCCGCGCATTTGAAGGGGCCGATGACCGACTGAACGGCCATGACCGAGGCCTCGGCCTGCGGCAGCCCCATAATCGAGGCGATGGTCGAACAGGCAGCAGCGCAGGCGAGCCCCGCGGCGATCGGCGGCGAGATCCGCATCGCCGAAGGCGACATTCTCGATCCGCTCGTCCAGGCGCAGTGCTCGCTGTCGGTGCAGCTCCGGCGTGCGAGCGGCTCCATCATCGGGCGCAGCGCCGAGCTCGCAGCCTTCGCCCAGGAGATCAAGAGCGCCGCCACGGGCCTGGCGGCAGTCACGCTCGAGGGCGAGCCGGGGATCGGCAAGACGCGACTGCTCCTCGCCGCCTGCGACCTCGCCTCGAAGGCCGGCTTCACGGTCATCGCCGTGACCGCCGACGAGGAGATCCGCGGCCCGTTCCTCGTCGCGCGCAGCATCTTCGCGGCGCCGGCCATCCGCGAGACGGCCGCCGGGACCCCGGCCGAGGCGACCGTTCGCCGCGTCGTCGACGCCATGTCAGGCCGCGACGAGCCGGGCTTCGAGAGCCTCTCGCCAGACGCCAAGCTCCTCCGCGCGTTCGATCTCGCCGGCGTGGCCATCGGCGCCGTAGCGGACGTTCGACCGCTGGCCCTGTTCGTCGATGACGTCCAGTGGGCCGACGACGACACGCTGCGGATGCTCCGGTACGTGGTCCGGAGCGACGCCGACCGCCCGATCTTCCTGTTCCTGACGATCCGCCCAGACGAGTTCAACGCGGTGACCGAGGCGGTCAACTTCGTCGCGGACATGGAGCGGATGGGCCTCGTCCGCCGCCTTCGCCCCACGCGATTCACAACGGTCGAGACCGCGGAGCTGCTGAGGAACGTCCTCGGCGGGCCGGTGGAGCCGGTGTCGGCGGCGGCAATGCAGGTCCAGTCCGAGGGCGTCCCGTTCATCGTGGAAGAGCTCGCGCGGACGCATCGCGAGGCGGGGACGCTCCAGCTGGTCGATGGCAAGTGGAAGCTCGGGCGGAACGCCGCGCGCCTCGTGCCTTCTGCGGTCCGGACGCTGATCCAGCGGCGCGCTGCGCGCTTGCCGGCGCCCGCTCGCGAGGCACTCGCCGACGCCGCGGTGCTGGGCCGCAGCTTCAGCTTGCGGGACCTGCGGGTCGTCCGGACACGGCTGGGCACGACCGGTGATGGCGGGCCGGGAGCGGGGCCGGCATTGGACCTCGCCGACGCGCTGCTCCCGGCGGTTCAGGCGGGCCTGCTGATCCAGCATCCCGAGGGCGACGCGGCCGATTACACCTTCACGCACGTCCAGGTCCGCGACTTCGCGGATTCGCAGCTGTCGACGGCGCGCCGGCGCCAGGTTCACAGCATGGTGGTGGACCTCCTGTTGGAGGGCGGCGACCCGTCGCCCGCCGGCCTGCCGATGCTCGCCCAGCACGCGCTCGCCGCGGGCGACACGGAGCGCGCGGCCCAGTTCTCGATCGATGCGGCAAAGGCCGCGCTGGAGGCCAACGCGCCCGAGGAGGCGCTTCGGCTCGTGGACCAGGCACTGCCGGTCGTCACGACGCCGGAGGATCGCCGCACGCTGCTTGCGACGCGCGACGACGCGTACGCGGTCCTTCGCCGGACCAGCGATCGATTGCAGGGCCTCGCGGAGCTTGGTGCCCTCTCGGAGGCGCTCCGCGATCCCGCGCTGGAGTTCGACGTCCAGCTCCGCCGCGCCGCCGCGCTGCGGATGTCGAAAGACGAGGACGCGGCAGCGGAGCTCGCGCGTCGCGTCGCGACCCGCGCCGCGGCGAGAGGCGACGCCGCCGTGGAGCTCAGAGCGAACCTGGAGCTCGGGCAGGCGCTGCTTCGGGTGCAGATCGGCGAGGGGTACAACGCAGTCTCCAGCGAGGTCGACATCGATGGCGCCGAGGTGGCATACCTGCGTGCCGCGGAGCTCGCCGAGCAGCTCGGCGACGACAAGAGCCTTGCCGGCGCCCTGCGTGAGCTCGGCACCATCAAGGTCTCCCGATTGCGGGACTGGTTCGTGGAGATGAACCGAACCGGGGCCGCGCTGGAGCTCGCGGGTCGCGTCGCGGCCGGCGAGGAGCTCGAATCCGTGATCGCCAGCCAACCCATCGCACCGCTCGTCATGGAGGCCAGGGCGTTGCTGGAGCGGGCCCTCGGGCTGTACGAGCGCCTGGACGATCGCACCGGCGTCATGTCGACCGTCATCGCGATGGCCTACGCGAGCTATGCGCCGGTGATCCACATTGCGTCGTCGGCTCGACACATCGAGGAGATCCGCCGGGTCACGGCGCGCCTCACGGAGTTCGTGACGGAGAGCGAGCGCGCGCGCCAGGAGTTGCAGATGCTCTTTGGCGTGCACGTCTACGCGCGCGCCAAGGTGGTCCCGGACCTGACGCTCTCGCGTGGGGAGGAGGCGCACCGCGCGGCGCGCCTGCTCGGCGACCAGGCGACCGAGTTCGCGGCCGCCTGTGGCGTGGCGCAAGGCCACCTCGAGATGGGCGACGTCACGGAGGCGGAGCGCTGGCTCGGGCTCGCTGCGAGCGTGGCGTCCTCCGCACCCTCACCCACGCGCGCACGCCAGTTGGAACTCTGGCGGGGGATCGCGCGCGCCGCGGCGGGCGACGTCGCGGGGATGCGCGAGCACCTGGAGGGAGCCATCTTGCTGGCCACGAGCCAGGGCAAGGCGTCGGCGCGCTGCGAGGGCCTCGCAAGGCTGGCGCTCGAGAGCGCCCGGCTCGGTGGCGAGATGGAGCCGGGCGCTGCCCAGGACGAGCTGCTCGAGCTCGCGACGCGATCCGCGGAAGCTGCGAAGGAGCTCGTCAAGCTGCTGCCGGGTCATCCGACGTGGGGGCCGCAAGCCGACGCGGCCCTCGCCACGGTCGCCCTCGCGCGCGGCGACATGCCCGCCGCCGTCGCTGCCGCCGGCTCCGCGGTCGCCGCCCTCCAGGAGGCCCACCACGAGGACGCGAGCCTGGAGATCGTCATCCCCGTCGCGAAGGCGATGTTCGCGGGCGGGCCGCCCGAGGCCCAGGGCTTTCTGAAGGGCTACCTGCGGCTGACGCTGGGGCGCATCGCCCAGGGCACGCTCGACGAGAAGGTCCGCGTCCGCTGGCTCCGAGGGCCACTGGGCCGCGAGCTGGTCGGCCTGGTCGGCCCATTGGACGACCCCGGCGCCGGTGCCGGCGCACAGGTCGAGGCGTTCCACGGTTCCGACATCGACGATGTCGATCGAAGCCTGCTGCGCCTCCTCACGGAGGGGCACACGAACGCCGAGATGGCGACGAAGCTCTCGTTGACGGAGGACGCGGTGGGCGTTCGGCTCGCGAAGCTGCTTGCGAGCCTCGGCGTCTCGAACCGCGCCGAGGCGACGACGCTCGCATTCCAGGGTTTCGCCCGATGACGTCACGCTCGATGACGGCGGTATCGCAATGACGCTGCGAGTTCGTGTCGATCGCCACAAGTGCATCGGCGCGGGCAACTGCATCACCATCGCGCCGACGGCGTTCGACTGGCTCCGCGGCGACTCGGGCAAGGCCGAGGTGCTGGACCCGGACAGCGTCGACGACGAGCTGCTGCGCGAGGCTGCCTTCGCCTGCCCGACCGGCGCGATCGTCATCGACGAGGTCTCCGACCTGCTGCCCTGGCAGCTGCGCGGCAAGGTCGCGCCCCATCGGCGGGTGCTCAAGACGTTCATGTTCACGGATGTCGTGGGCTCCACGAACCTCGTCGAGGCGCTGGGCGACGAGGCCTGGGACACCCTCCTGCGCTGGCACGACACGACGCTCCGCGAGGTCTTCACCGCGCACGAGGGCCGCGAGATCTCCACGACCGGCGACGGCTTCTTCGTGAGCTTCGACTCGCCGGAGGCTGCGGTCGCCGCCGCGATCGCGATCCAGCGCCGACTCGCCGAGCACCGCCAGAAGCAGGGCTTCGCCCCGCAGGTCCGGATCGGGCTGCACGCGTCGGATGCGCAGCAGGTCGGCACGAACTTCCGCGGCAAGGGCGTCCACGAGGCCTCGCGCATCGCCGGCCTCGCCACCGGCGGCCAGATCATCGCCAGCCTCGCGACAGTGGGGGAGTCCTACCGCGCCGCCGGCGTTCGCTCGGAGCTGCTCAAGGGTCTCTCCGAGCCCATGGAGGTCGTCACGATCGACTGGCGCTGAGGCGCCGCGCACCACGCGCTCGGCCATCCGCAAGCCGCCACGGAACGCCCACCGCCCTCGTCGCCCGCGCCGCCGCGCCGTCGCCCGCGTCGCCCTCGTCGCCCTCGTCGCCCTCGTCGCTTGCGCCCCTTGCGCCGCCAACGGTCCGACCGAAGTCGCCCGATGTACGCCGCCGTGTACCAACTTGACGACCTTTGCCCGCGCCCGTGGCCCTCGGACTCCCCACCGCGTTGATATGCGCACCGCCACGGGCAGAATCGACGAGAGCAGGCCCGAATTTGCCAAGATTCGACCCCGTCATGTGGCCCCGGACGCCAACCTCGTCGAGTTGGTACACGGCCACGAACATTTGGCGTCCGGCCGGTGCGGCCCGGCGCGGCGGCCACCGGGAGCGCCACGTCCCGGAATCGAAAACGCCGCCGGGCCATCCCGAGGGATGACGCGACGACGTTTGGGTAGTCGGGCCCGCCGTGAGGGCGGGACCGGCCGGTTGCGAGCTTGCGCCCGCGGCTGCGGCTGGTGAGGCCGCAGGTTCGATCAGTTAGGCCGCGGAGACTCGCGCTGCGCGCGGGCCCTTGGGGCTCTGCTCGATCTCGAAGTTGACCTTCTCACCGCCGACGAGGCGATCGAAGTCAAGCGAGGAGTCGAGTCCGCCGCGATGGAAGAAGTATTCCTTCGCATCCTCGGCAGCGATGAAGCCGAAGCCGCGGTCGGCGACGATCTTCTTGATGGTTCCGGTGGTCATGAGGACCTCCAACACTTCCCGAACAGGGAACACAGAACGCACGGTCTGTTCGAGAAGGAGGGACCACACGGAGCGTCGTCACGAGAAGGTGACGAGGTGCAACCATAGCACAAATGTTCGATCGCCGGATGGGCTACGGTTGGCGGCGCGCTTCCGGGGTGAGTCCAATCCAGTCTTGCAGAGGTCGAAATTCATGCGTGCCACCACCCGCCTCGGTCGTCGTTTGGTGGCGCTCGCCGCCGTGGCCGCGCTCGCTGCCTCGTTCGGAAGCCCCGCTGCCACGGCTGCGTCCGCCCCAATCCACCTCGGCTCAGTCGCACCGGGCGGCAGGCTCGACGCCACGCCGATCTTCGCGCCGGGACCATCGGGCCACTGGCAATACACATTCGATATCACCGGCAGGGGATCGGTCCTCCGCGTCGGTGTCGACATGTCCCAGCGCGACACGTGCTTCGCGTACACCCTCACCGATCCATCCGGCGTGCAGGTCAATCCGGCCTGGCAGGACTGGCCGTACGTCTGCACCGGCGTGGACACGGGTCAGTCCTTCGACACCGAGGTCAGCGCCTGGCGGCCTGCACAGGGCCGGTGGACGGTGACCGTCGATGCACTCAACGTCGACGATCTCGCGTTTCGCCTTCGCGTCGTGCTCGAACAGAAGGCCAGGGAGCCGAAGGAGCTGCTGCCGAACCTCGTCCCGTGGACGCCGTGGGAGTTCGGGTTCGTGGCACCTGCTTCGGACCATCCGGGAACGGCCAACGACACGCAGAACACGCCCGGCGACCCGACCGTCGCGTGCCATCCGGAGGACGAGCCGGGCGCCATCGATTGCCTGCGGTTCTCGGCGGGCGTCTACAACACGGGGGCGGGCCCCATGTACATCCAGTTCCTCGGGGACGACGCCTACCAGCACGTGTACAGCCGAGACAGCACGCCCGGCTACTACGTCGACAACGAAGCGAAGGGTAGATTCACCTCGACCTGGGCTGGCTCAGGCGAGTGGCACCCGTTCCACGAGCATCGCCACCTGAGCGACTTCGTCCTGTACGAGCTGCTGGCGGTTGATGACATCGACGCGGGCGCGATGACGGCGGTGGGGACCGGCGACAAGCACGGCTACTGCACGTTCTCGCAGCAGGTCCGCGACTGGGGCCTTGGCAGCCAGGATCACCAGTACTCGTCGTATGCGGCTACCGGCGACTTCTGCCGTGACTTCATGACCCTCGAGCGGGGCTGGGGCGACATCTACCGCTGGCAGCGACCCGGCCAGTACGTGACCTACGAGTCCATCGCGGAACCGGACGGCACGATGCCGGCGGGCCTGTACGTGCTCCGCTCCACGGTCGATCCCCTGGACAACATCCGGGAGACCGACGAGACCGACAACACCGGCTACGCGCTGCTCCGCGTCGTGGATGGCGGCGGCCCCGGCCTCGATTCCGTGATCGAGTGTGAGCAGGGACTCGGCGACTCGCCGTGGGATCCGGCAAAGGTCGTCATCGACGATCGACTCGAATGGGCCAAGGTCGCCGCCAACCCCGGCTACACGCCCCCGAGTTGCGACTGACTCGCCGCCGATGCGAGGTGCGTCGCGCCGCGGCCCGATGTCGCGACCCGGCCGACGTCGCCGTTACCAAGGTCGTCAAGTCGCGCCAGGAGCGACCGCGCACCAAGCTCCTCCAGGATGCCTCGACCCTCGTCGATGACCGAGCGCGTCGCGGGATCATCGAGCCCGAGGAAGACAGCCATATCGAACACGGCGAGCGCAAGCGAGAATCGGAGCCCGAACGCCCGGTAGCCCGCGAGCGCAGCCCGGTACAGCGTGACCGCCTCGTCCCGGTGGCCCTCGAGTGCGGCGATCCCGGCGCGAACGACTTCGAGGTCGTGATCCGCCGCACCGCCTGGACCGCCTCCGGCGAGCTCGAGCACGCGACGCGCCATGTCCAGCTGCCCCGCGTGCAGCGCGAATCGCCCGACCATGTCGAAGTCGGAGTTGAAGTCGCCCTCGTTGGCGTATCGGAAGAACGGTTCGACGAGATCCAGCGCGCGCGCCGCATCGCCGGCAGCGAACGCGCAGCGGCCCAGAAAGGACGAGTGGCTCCACTCGCTTTGCGAGTCGTTGTCGCGCGCGGCCCTCGCCAGGAGGCGCTCGCCGCGTGCGACATCCGGCAGCCCCGTCCAGGCGGTGCAGAAGTCCCGGGAGCTCTCGAGATACTCCGTCTCGCCGCGCTCCGGGTCACCCGCCAACAGCCCGCTCACCGCCTCGTGGAGCCACGCCCACTCGCCGATTCGCTCGCAGGCACCAACCGCGTTCCCGGCGTGATAGGCGTCGAACGATCGCAGGCCGAGGCGTCGAACTGCCGCCATGCCGAGCCGGGTTCGCTCCAGCGACGCCCGGGGGTCGATCTCGGCGGTCATCGACGCGAGATTGTTCAGGCCCCGCAGCGCGGCTGGGTTCTGGCGGTGAGCCGTCGCATCCAGGACCGCGCCCTCCAACAGGGCGATGCCCTCGCGCATCTGGCCGGCCGCCGCCATCGACGTGCCCTTGGTCACCATGGCCATGCCCAGCACCTCGTCGAAGCGAAGCGGCTCGCCGAGCGACAGGGCACGGTCGGCCCACCGGATCGAATCCGCCCACCGCCGGCGCCGAAATTCAAGGCGCGCCATGACCTCGGCGAACCGCGCAGCGCCTTCACCGACCTCGCGATCCGCGCCCGGACCGCGCTCCACTGCCGCGAGGACGAGCGCCTCGGCCTCCTCCTGGATCCCGGCGGCGAGCTTCTCTGCATCGGCGATCCGCCCCGCCGAGAGATGCTCGGCGATGAGATGGCCGGTCGCCCGGATGACGCCGATCCGGTCGCCGAGCGCGGCGAACGCATCCACCGCCGCGTTGAGGTTGGCATAGCCGGGCTCCCAGTCGGAGTGGTTTGTTTGCAATCGGCCGATGCGCTCGAGGAGTCGTGCACGCTGCGCGGGATCGGGCGTGACCTCGAGCGCCGAGCCGAGGGCGTCGACCGCCTGGCCGATTGCGCCGAGATCTCCGGCCCGCTCCGCGGTCGCGAGGAGCGAGATCCGCGCCTGCGTCGCCACGGCCTCGCCCTCGGGGCCTTCTGGTGCCGCCCGGAATGCCTCAACGAAGTGCGTTGCCACGACCCCAGCAACCTCGTCGTCGCCGAGTGACTCGAAGTAGCGCGCCGCGGTCAGGTGGCGAGCGCGTCGCTCCCGCTTGGAGAGCGTGGAGAAGGCGACCTCGCGGAGGAGCGCCTGGACGAACGCATGCTGGCCGCGCGTCGGCGCCCGAGGGTCCGTCTCGAGGGTCAGGATCTCGCGGCGAACGAGGGCCGTGAGGCGCGGAACGAGCGCCTCTAGCGGCTCTCCGCTCATCGCAGTCAACGCCTCCACGGTGAAGCTTTGGCCGAGGACGGCGGCGTCCTGGAGCAGCGAGCGATCCGTCGGTGGCAGGGAGTCGAGTCGGGCCGCGACGAGCGCCTGCAGGGTCGGCGGGACCTCGAGGTCGCCGAGGTTCAGCCCGGTGCCAGAGCCATCGGATGCGACGGCGAGGTGGCCGTCGTCCTCCACGAGCTGACCCTTCGCGACCAGCATCCGAATCGTCTCGACCGCGTACAGCGGGATACCGTCGGCCCGCTCGAGGATCCGGGCAACGATCCGCGGCGGAAGGCCCGGCGCCACGCCATCGAGCAGCTCCCGCATCGCAGCGTCGGGCAGCGGGTCCAGCCGCATCGCCGTCGCGCCGCGTCGGTCGGTGCCCCAGCCCTGCCGCCTGTCGAGCAGCTCTGGCCGGGCCAGGGTCAGCACGAAGATCGGGCTGGTCCGCCCCCAGTCCAGCAGGTGCTCCAAAAAATCCAGGAGGCCGTCGTCCGACCATTGCAGGTCTTCGATCACGAGGGCGACGGTCCCGGTCGTCGCCACGCGCTCGAAGAACGTCCGCCACGCGGCAAACAGCTCGGCGGAGCCGCCCGCGGTGGCCTCACCGACGCCGAGCAGGACCAGGATTCGCGGCTCCATCCATTCCCGCTCTGCCTCGTCCGGGACATGCTGACTGAGCATCGTTGCGACGGCGTGTCGCGTGGTCTCGGCATCGTCCCCCTCCGCGAGACCTGCACGCCGCCGGAACATCTCGCTCAGCGCCCAGAACGTGACGCCCTCGCCGTACGACGGGGAACGCCCGCGGTGCCACCAGACCTGCTCCACGACCCCGTCGAGGTACTTCTCCAGCTCCCATGCGAGCCGGCTCTTGCCGATGCCCGCCTGGCCGACGAGCGAGACGAGGCGGGCTCGTCCCTCGCGGCCCGTCGCGTGGAACTGTTCCTTGAGGAAGCGCAGCTCTTCAGCCCGCCCAACGAACGGCGGCTCGATCGCGTCCGGCCGTCGCGCCCCACCGCGCTCGGCCACGACCCGCATCGCGCGCCATGCGGGCACCGGCTCTGCCTTGCCCTTGAGCACCTGGCCGCCGGCGGATTCGAACGAGATCGCGTCGCCGGCCGCGAGACGCGTCGCCTCGCCGACGAGCACGGTCCCCGGCGCGGCGGCGGACTGCAGGCGCGACGCGGTGTTGACCATATCGCCGGTGACCATGCCCTCGGCCTCGGCGCCGACGTCAACCGCGGCCTCCCCGGTCAGGACGCCGGCGCGGAGCTGGAGCTCGACACCCATCTCCCGTCCCAGCACCGGCACCATCTCGACGAGATCGAGTGCCGCGCGGACGGCCCGTTCGGCGTCGTCCTCGTGGGCTGTGGGTGCGCCCCACAGCGCCATGACTGCGTCGCCGATGAACTTCTCGATCACCCCGCCGTAGCGCCCCACGATCTCGCGCGTCCGCTCGAAGTAGTTGCTCTGAATCTCCCGGACCGTCTCAGGATCCCGGCTCGACGAGAGAGCCGTGAACCCGACGAGGTCGGCGAACAGGACGTTCACGACACGCCGTTCGGTCGTTCGGGTCGTCGCTGCACCTGGGCCCGGGGCAGCGGCGGGGGCAGCGTCGGACGCGCCGGCCACGAGCCGGGTCCCGCAATTGCCGCAGAACAGCGCGCCGGCGACGATCGCGGAGCCACACGTCAGGCAGCCCATCCGTGCGCCGCACCGAACGCAGAACTTCGTGTCGGCTGGATTGTCGGCCGAGCAATTGGAACAGATCACCGTGGGGGGACTGTACCCGAGCCGCCGCTCACTCGGGATACAAAATTCGACGAGACGTTCGGACAAATCCGCTTCGACCGAATTCGGCGCGCGAACTCCGCGCAACCCGGCGGGATGATCCCGGCGATGTACGAACTTGACGACCTTCAGCCTCGTTCCGGTCGTCCGCCACGACAGCCTGGTCGGATTGCGCGCGTCCGTAGACAGATTCGACGATGTCGAGCGTCTGAAAGCCCGGATTCTCGGCTGATCGGCGCGCCAGGGAGTCCGACCTCGTCGAGTTCGTACACGGCGACGAAAATTTGATTCTGGGCTGGGGTTTGGCGTGGCCGCAGGCGGATCAGGGCCTTACCACCCGCCTCGCAGGCACCGCCGAGGTGCCGGCGCCAGGGACCTACTTGGCGATGACCAGCCGGGGCACGTTGGAGGTCGCCAGGCGCTCCTCGAAGCGGGCGATGGACGCGTCCAGCTTCTCGAGGTACTCGGACAGGCGCTTGCGGGCGTCCTCGGCGGCGGCATCGAGGCCGCTCATCTCGAAGATCTTCCAGTGCCGGAGGACGGGCATGAGGACCTCGTCGCGGTGGACCTTGAGGTCGTAGATGCCGGCCTTCGCGATCTGTGCGGCCTTGCGGATGAAGCCGGGGATGCCGGCGCCAGGCATCTTGAAGTTGAGGACCTCGTCGACGATCGCGCGCACCGCGGCGGACGGCTGCAGCTTCAGGGCCGCGGTGAGCACGTCGCGGTAGAAGACCATATGCAGGTTCTCGTCGGTCGCGATGCGGACCATGATCTTGTCCGCGACGGGGTCGTCCGAATAGCGCCCGGTGTTGCGGTGCGCGATCCGCGTCGCAAGCTCCTGGAACGTGACGTAGGCGAGCCCGTGGAGCGTGTCCGTGTTGTGCATCTCGTAGCCCTGCTGGAGCTGCGTCATCCGGCCGCGCTCCAGGTACACCGGGTCGATGTTGCGGGTCACCGTGAGGTAGTCACGCAGCACGATCGCGTGCCGGCCCTCCTCTGCCGTCCACCGCCCCACCCAGGCCAGCCACGCACCGTCGCCATGCCCGAACATGCCGTGGATCAGCCGGTGGTAGCTGGGCAGGTTGTCCTCGGTCAGCAGGCCGATCTCGAAGGACGTCTGCGCGACGCCCGTCAGCCGCGGCTGGTCCGGGGTCCAAGGCTCCTTGTCGAAGTCGCGCCCGAGTCGGTAGGGGATGAACTCGTGCGGGAACCACTCCTGGGCCATGCTCGCGTGCCGGTCGTACAGCCGCCCGACCTCGGGCTCCAGCTCGAGCAGCAGCGCTCGCTCATCGATCGCCGCCGGTTCCTCGTCCAGGGCAGGGGCAACGACAGGAGCTTCGATGTCGGGAACTTCCAGAAGGTCGGTCATGACCTCAAGCCTAGGCGGGATTGCCCGCGTGCGCGCTCATATTGTCTGCAGGTCTGCACCGACCCGCTCGCAACCCTGGTCTCGCCCGCCTCGCAAGCGCGGCCCGCGCGTGTGGCCCGTTAGGCCCCTGGCAGGCGCCGCCCCCCGTTTTGGCCCGTCCGGCGGGAATTCCCCAAATGTCGTCCCGTGGGGCGGGACAACCAACAGGACACCCTTCTCGGAGTCCTGCTGTGTCCCGTCCGGCGGGAACCTCATGAAGCAGGGCTCGGGCGCGAGGCGGCGCCCGCCCGATCAGCGCCTGCTTTCCCGCGAGGCGGGAGGAATCGGATCCGGGAAGGTCGCGCCGCCACCCCCACCTGTTCGTTGTCCCGTGGGGCGGGACGCGCTCCGAGCCCACGGCACGAACACGATCGCGCTGCCACCCGGATCGACGCCGGCGCGGAGCAGCTCCATGGCACGGATGCCGGAGTTCGGGAAGCTCGAACCCAGCTCGATCGCCGCCTCACGGACGAATCGACGGCTCGGTTGGCTGTCTCGAAGGACGAGCAGCAATCCGTCGACCCCGCCGTCGCGCGCCTTCAACTGCAGTCGCCGATTGAGCGCCTGCGCATCGTGCGGCGCCGTCTCAGCCTCCAAGCCGTACCGCCAGCTCTCACCCGCGATGAACGCATCCCAGGCACGCAGGTCGCCGGCAATCGGGAGCGGCACTTCGGTCGCCCAGCGGATCGATCGGTGAAGTTGGGCCCGCAGATCCGCGAGCAGCAAGGCATGCGCCCCGTCCCGAAGCGGCCCGGCGCCCGGATAGAGGCGCGAGTTCAGATCGAGTCCAACGACTGCTGCACATCGGTGCAACGTGATCAACGGCACGCGAATCGATTCGCCGCGTTCGATCCGGCTCAGCTCGGACGATGAGATCCCCGCCGTACGAGCAGCCGCAGCGATCGAAAGTCCGCGATCGCGCCGGGCGTCGCGGAGCTCGCGTCCCAGACGCGCCAAGGCTGCCCTCGCGAGATCCGTGCCTCGATCGAACACCCGCTGCGATGTCGCCATCGAGCGGATGGTGCAACGACCCGCTTATCGCGCGGTTATCGGTGCTTGCCGTCCTCGAGGGCGCGAAGCACGACGCGGAAGATCATCGCGCCGATGGTCGCGAAGACGAGCGCGCCAACAAATCCCTGCACGGGGCCGTTCCCGAGCTCGCGCGCGAGCCATCCGCCGATCACGCCGCCCACGATGCCGACGACGATGGTCGGCAGGCAGCCCTGGACGCTGCGGGTCCCGCGCACGAACCAGCCCGAGATGGAGCCGGCGAGCAGGCCGATGATGATCCAGCCGAGAAGGTCGAGACCAGGCATGGACCCGATTGTGCCTCAGGCCGGCGGGATGTTCTGGTTCAGGTGGAACAGGTTGTCCGGGTCGAAGTCGCGCTTGACGCGGGCAAGCCGCCGCAACGTCTCGCCAGGGTACGCGTCGTGGATCCGCTCCTCGCCCTCGTCGCCCACGAAGTTGACGTAGGCACCCGTGTCGGATTGCCGAATCGCGCTCGCGAGCCCCTCGACCCACGCCTGTTTCCGGGCCTTGTCGTCCTCGCCGTCGTAGAACGCGGCGACGTTGACCATGATCGGGCTGTGCCGGTGCGCGAAGGCCGTCGCGTCCACCGGCACGCGGGCCATCGCGCCGCCCATGACCCGGATCTGCGCCACGCGCATCGCGGCGTCCGACGCTTCGAGGTGCTCCATGATCGTGGTCGCGGTCGTGCCGTCCACGTGATCCAGGAGGAGGTTCAGGCTGACCGCGGTCGGGTGGTAGTCGGGATCGTCGGGCGGGAACATCTCCGGGTAGGTCATCGGCTTGACGAGGTCGCCGATCGGGGCATCGAGGCCGCCCAGCTTCGCGAGGTCCCGGAACGGCCGAAGGGCCGCTTCGCCGGCCGCCGCGTCACCCGAGAAGCACATGAGCCCGAAGATCACGAGCTTGCCGTGCCACCCCGCATCCACGAACGGCATCGGCGGGCAGGGCATGACGTTGGCGATGGTGGACAGCTCCTCGGGCGCCTCGTCGGCCAGGGCACAGAACCGCTCCACGATCTCCGCGGTCGCGGGCAGGAAAAGCATCCCGCCCACGATTTCCGGCAAGTCCACCAGCCGGTAGTGGAAGCGCGTCACGACCCCGAAGTTGCCGCCACCGCCGCGGAGCGCCCAGAACAGCTCCGGGTTTGTCGAGGCGTCCGCGCGCACGAATTGGCCCTCGGCCGTCACGATCTCTGCGGCGAGCACGTTGTCGATCGTCAGGCCGTGCTTGCGCACGAGGTAGCCGATCCCACCGCCGAGGGTGATCCCGCCGATTCCCACGGACCCGGTGTCCCCGAACCCGATGCCAAGCCCGTGCTCGGCCACCGCCTGCGTGACCTCGGCGGCAGTCAGGCCCGTCTCGGCCCACGCCGTTCGGTCGACGGGATCGATGTCGAGGGCGCGAAGATCGCGCAGGTCGATGACGAGGCCGCCATCGGTCGTGCTGTCGCCCTTGGAGCTGTGGCCCCCGCTGCGCACGGCGAGCTCGGCCCCGGTCTCGCGAGCGAGGGCGATGACGGCGCGGATGTCATCCACGCCCGCGACCTTGACGACGGCAGCCGGCCGCCGATCGATCGCCCCGAACATGACGGCCCGCGCGGCGTCGTAGTCCGCGTCGCCCGGCACGATCACCCGGCCGCGGATCTCGCCGCGAAGCCCGGCGATACCCTCCTGGAGCGCGGTGCTGGGAAGCGGCAAGACGTACCTCCTGGGCGATAGGCTAGCGGCCGACGTCGTGGGAGGGAGGGCAACGAACATGAGCGAGGGAACGAGCGCGCCGCCGGTCGAGCGCCCCAACCTGCTGTATCACGTGATCATCGGCGTGGCGGCAGGCATGGTGGGCGCGTTTACAGGCCTCGCCTGGCCGGTGGCGCTGGTCCTGGGCTATGTCATCGGTCGCGACCAGGTGGAGCGGCTGCACGGCGTCCGCAATCCCGCGGCAACGAACATCCTCCGCGCGCTGATCGTGGTGATCGGGTTCGGCGCCATGCTCTTCCTCGGCGCAATCATCGGTGGCCTCATCGCCCTCGTGATCGTCGCCCTTGTCGCGTTCAGCGAGCGGATCGCGGGGAACACGACCACCACCGACCAGGGGATCGCACGGATCCTCGTCTTCGTTGTGGCGGCCGCGACATGGGCGATCCTGTTCTTCGTCCTCAAGCCGAACATCAACTTCTCGATCGGTTGACGAAACTAGTTGACTGATCAATCATTTCGGCATGCCCGCAATCACCGTCGACGACATCACCGTCCTGCCTCGTATCCCCGAACCTGACCCGGCCCTCGCCCGCCAGCGACCTGTCCGGTCCGTCACCAGCGCCCCGTCGGGCTTCGAAGGCGAGGGCTTCCCGGTCCGCCGCGCGTTCCATGGCGTGGACCTGTCCGACCTCGACCCCTTCGTGCATCTCGACCAGATGGGGGAGGTGGAGTACGCGCCCGGTGAGCCGAAGGGCACGCCCTGGCATCCGCACCGCGGGTTCGAGACCGTCACGTACATGATCGACGGCGTCTTCGAGCACAACGACTCCAACGGTGGTGGTGGCGTCATCACCAACGGCGACACGCAGTGGATGACCGCGGGCGCGGGGATCCTGCACATCGAGAAGCCGCCGGCCTGGCTCGTCGCGAGCGGCGGGCTGTTCCACGGCTTCCAGCTGTGGGTCAACCTGCCGGCGGCGCAGAAGTGGGCCGAGCCCCGCTACCAGGACATTCGCGCCAACCAGGTCGCGCTCGCGACCACGCCCGATGGCGGCGCCCTGGTGCGGGTGATCGCCGGCGAGATTACCGGCCAGGCCAACGGCGTCACCGCGGAACTTGCCGGTCCGGGCTCCACGTACACGCCCATGACCCTCGTCCACGCGACGCTGGCACCGGGTGCCCGACTCTCGCTCCCGTGGCGCTCGGACTACAACGCGCTCGCCTACGTCATGAACGGGTTTGGTTCCGTGGGCGGAGGGGCCGGTTCCAAGTCCCAGCCGATCCGCACCGGCCAGCTGGCCGTCTTCGGGCCGGGCGACGCGCTCACGATCAGCGCCTCCGATGCGCGCCAGCAGGAGCAGCGCTCACCCAACCTCGACGTCCTCATCCTCGGCGGCCGCCCGATCCGCGAGCCGGTCGCGTGGATGGGTCCGTTCGTGATGAACACGCGCGAGGAAGTCATCCAGGCGGTCCGTGACTACCAGGCCGGACGCCTCGGCTCCATTCCCGCGATCCACGGAGCGCCGACCACGATCCAGGAGAGCTAGCCTTCCGCGAATGACCGCTGCATCCGAGGACCAGGTGGAAGTCGTGGTGGCGGCCGGGTGCGAGCTGGGCGAGGGGCCCGTCTGGGACGCACGGTCGGGTCGAATCGTCTGGATCGACACCCTGGGCCGGCAGGTCTACCTGCACGACCCCACGACGGGCGCGACCGAAACGATGGCGACCCCGCTGGATGTCGGCGCGACCGTGCCTCGTAAGGCCGGCGGCTTCATGACGGCGCTCCAGGACGGGTTCTGGGTCGTGGGCGATGGGCCCGCGCGGCGCGTCGCCACGGTCCCCGAGGCCCGGCCGGAGATCAGGTTCAACGACGGCAAATGCGATCCGGCGGGGCGGTTCTGGGCGGGCACGATGCACTATGACGAGATATCGCCCGCGGGCTGCCTGTACCGGCTCGATCGCGACGGCAGTGTCGCGCGCGTCCTCGATGGCGTCACGATCTCGAACGGCCTCGCCTGGAGCGGCGACGGAACGACGCTCTACTACATCGACACCCCGACACGGCGTGTCGACGCCTTCTCGTACGACGCCGCCACGGGTGAGATCGCGAACCGCCGCACGGTGATTCAGATCCCGAGCGGCGCCGGCTCGCCCGACGGCATGGCGATCGACGTCGAGGACGGGCTGTGGGTCGCGCTGTGGGGCGGCAGGGCAGTGCATCGCTACGTCGAGGGCCGCCTGGACCGCGTCATCGCGATGCCGGTCAGTCAGCCGACGAGCTGTGCCTTCGGCGGGCCCCACCTCGACGAGCTGTACGTGACGTCGGCTTGGAAGGGACTGCGGCCCGCGGCACGAGAGGCGGAGCCACTCGCCGGCGCCCTGTTCCGCATCCGGCCGGGCGTTCGCGGCCGCGCGGCCACGTCATACGAGGGCGTCTGACGAGCGCGTCAGTGGCATAGGGGTCGGAGGACGTCGCGGGCGATGAGGAAGCCCTGCTTGACCTTGGCGTCCGTTCCCTCGAAACGGCGGTCCTCGTGCTCGATGATGCAGTCGCCCTCGTAGCCCGCCAGGTACAGCTCGCCGTGGACGAGCCCCCAGTCCACGTCGCCGAGACCGGGGATCCGCGGCACCTGCCAGCCCATGCCCATGCTCAGCACGCCGCGCTCGTACAGGCCATCGCGGTCGATCAACAGGTCCTTCGCCTGGTAATGGAGGACGTGCTTACCGAACTCGCGCAGGAAGCGCTGCGTGTCGATCATCTGGAGGATCAGGTGGCTCGGGTCGAAGTTCAACCCGATCGTCCCCTCCCATTGCTCCAGGATCCGCCGCCACATTCGCGGCGTGGTGGCGATGTTGAGCCCGCCCGGCCACTCGTCGTAGCTGAACAGCATCGGGCAGTTCTCGAGGGTGATCCTGCGTCCGTGGTCCTGTGCGTAGCGGACGATGTCCGGCCAGACGCGGAGGGCCTCCGCCCAGTTGTCGTCCTGGTTTTTCGCCCCGTCACCGCCCATGAACGTATTCACCAGCGGGATGTCCATCAGCTCGGCCGCGTCGATCACGTGCTTGAGGTGCGCGATCACCGCCGCCCGGTGCTCCGGGTCGGGATGGAGCGGATTCGGGTAGAAGCCGAGGCCGGAGATCGAGAGCCCCTTGGCCTCGATCTGCCCGCGGATGTCCGCGGCCTGCGACCGCGACAGGTTCGCGACGTCGATGTGGCTTGTGCCCGCGTACCTGCGCGTCGGGCCGTCGCTCCTCGGCCAACAGGCGATCTCGAGGACCTCGAACCCCTCCGAGGCGGCCCACTCCGCCACCTCGGTGAGCGGGGTCTCCGGGAACGGGGCTGTCAGGAAGCCAAGCTTCATCGTGCCACCTCAACCCATGTGTTCGTGTGTGCGCTCTCGGCGATCGCATCGTTGACGAGCATCTCGTCGTGCCCATCCGCGAACGTGGCGTAGGCCGGGGACGCTGATGGGCCGCCCGTGGCGACATCTGCGTAGATCGCCGCGAAGGCGGCCTTGAAGGTGTCGGCGAAACCCTCCGCGTGTCCGCCGGGGAGAAACGCGGCGGCGGCACCTGCTCGATTCATCAGCGCCGGGTTGCGGAGGAGGAGCTCGTTCGGCTCGTCCCGGTGGCCAATCCAGAGCTCGTCGGGCCGCTCGGAGTCCCAGGCCACCGCCGCGGTTGATCCGTCGATCTCGTAGCGCAGGCTGTTCTTGCGCCCCGGGCTCACCTGGCTGATGGTCACGGCGCCGCGGGCGCCGCTCGCGAAGCGCACGAGGATCGAGGCGGCATCCTCCGATCGGATCTCGCGGTCGACCGTGGCGCCGTCCCGTGCGCCGGCGAACGTCTGGGTGGGGCCCGTGGGCCGCCGCCGGACCGGGATGAAGGTCGCGAGGTCGGCCAGGACATGGCTGATCCGGTCACCGCCCAGGAAGGCGACGAGGTCCAGCCAGTGACTGCCGATGTCGGCGACTGCACGAAGCTCGCCGCCGACCTCGGGCTCCAGGCGCCAGTTCCAGTCCGTGTCGAACAGCAGCCAGTCCTGCAGGTAGTGGCCGGAGAACAGGCGCGGGACGCCGATGCGGGCTTCGGCGATCAGCTGGCGGACGTGCTGGTTGATCGGGTAGAAGCGGAGGTTGAAGTTGACGGCAGCGACGACGCCCGCCGCCCGGGCCTCGGCAGCGAGCACCGACGACTCCGCCGATGTCGTCGCCAGGGGCTTCTCGCAGACCACGTGTCGTCCCGCCTGGAGGATCTGGCGCACCTGCGGAAAGTGCAGGGCGTTTGGCGAGGCAACGTGCACGACGTCGACGGCCGGGTCGGCGAGCAGCTCCTCGAGCGACGCGTATGCCCGCCCGACGCCCAGCTCGCCGGCACGCTGCGACCCGCCATCGTGCGTACGCCCCAGCAACCCACGCACCGGGATATTCAGGCGCCGCAGTGCCTCCACGTGCGCGGAACCGATGAAGCCGGCGCCGATGACCGCGGCCCCGATGTCCGAGCTCGCTCTCATGGCTCGCAACGATACGACTCGGCCAGGGTCACGACCGCAGTCGCCCGCTGCTTCGCAGCAGCTTCTCGATCGCCGAGGCCGTTGCCTCGGCCGAGTTCGTCGCGGTCACGTTCACGCCGGGCTCGTCGGCACGCAGGGGTTCGAGCTGCTCGAGCTGGCTGGCCATGAGGGACGGTGGCATGAAATGGTCGACACGCTGGGCCATTCTCGAAGCAATGACCTCGCCCGGTGCCATGAGATGGACGAACCAGATGGACGGGTGGCCCTCTCGCAACGCTGCCCGATACGCCGCCTTGAGGGCGGAGCAGGCGACGATGGCGTCGCGCGCGGCCGATTCCTGTGTGCCGATCCAGGTGGCAATGGCGGCAAGCCATGGCCACCGATCATCGTCGTCGAGGGCGACGCCGCCGCGAATCTTCGCCACGTTCGACTGGGGATGGAAGTCGTCGCCTTCGGCGAACGGCCAGGCAAGCGACCTTTGCAGCGCTGCTGCGACGCTTGACTTTCCAGCGCCTGCGACGCCCATCAGAACGATCGTGGTCGACACGCCTAGTCGGTCGGCCCGAAGAACACCAGCCGCGGACCGCCCTCGAGCAGCCGTTGGGCGAGCAGCGCCGCCTCGACGAGGTGGTAGTCGCCCCACATGACGGCCTCGCCGCGGGGGACGCCGTCGGTGTCCGGCGCGAAGTCCCAGCCATTCGGCCGGTGGTAGACGCTGTGCAGGAGGAGGCCCTGATGGTCGGTGTCGGTGGCGAGGTAGGGCTCCGAGAGCACGGTTCGGAGCGTCGTGAGTCCGGCGGCCGTATAGCGCTGGCCGTCGGCGTCGCCGCGAGCGGTCAGCCATCCACCGAGTCGAAGGAGGCCCTGCGCCGCGATCGCCGCCGACGAGCTGTCGACCGGCTCGTGGTGGTTGAAGGGGTCAGAGGGTCGGTCGCGCCAGCCCGGCAGCTGCGCGAGGCCCGGCGCGCCCGTGTCCCAGTACGGGACACCGTCCGCGGCGGTGTTGCCGATGTAGAAGTCGCATGACGCCCGGGCTGCCCGCAACAGGATGTCGGTGACCGCGCCGCGGCCGCCGAACGCGTCGAGCTCATCGTCCCGCACCGTGTCCACGTACTCCAGGTGCTCCGGATAGCCCAGCGTGATCCAGGCAAGGCCACGGGTCCACGTGGAGAACGCGGAGTAGCCCTGTTGCGTCGCAGGCGTTCGATACCGGCCATCGTTGACGTTGAAGACGCTCTCGTGGGCGACGCGACCCCACTCGTCATACGAGTCGCGACCCTCGCCGTAAAAGACGTTCCAACGGGCGGTGGTCTGGGCGTGCTCGATGCCGCGGCGCAGCAGCGAGATCGGCTGATCGTTCTCGCCCATCAGGACGTGGCCGAGCTGGTGGGCCAGGAAGAGGGCGCGCACGGACCGGATCGTGTCCGCGAACAGGGACTGCGGGCCATTGAACGAGTAGATGTAGCCCGACCCTTCGTGGGTTGGGCGCCAGCGAGCGGCCTGCACGGCGCCCGACGCCTTCAGGGCGAGCTCGTAGAACGAAAGCTCCCACGGGTCGCGGGGAATGCGACCCTCGCGCATCAGGCGCCACAGGTTGCCGTACGTCGACACGTTGTTGAACCCGTGGTCGTGGACGCCGACGTTGGAGACGTGCGGCGCCATGTGCTCGACGGTGCCCCGCCGTCCGAGCTGGAGGAAACGCTCGTCCCCCGTGGCGTCGTACTGCAGGATCGCCCAGCCGTACTGGAAGCCCTGTGTCCACTCGGTCCAGCCCTGGCTGGTGTATCGGCCCCGAACGGTGAACACCGGCGAGCCCAGCGCCGGATCCCACGACGCGCACAGGTTCGCGATCTTCGCACCCGAGACCGGCCAGAAGGCGGAGAGCGGCTTCCGCAGATCCTCGAGGGTGATGGCCGAGTCGATGATCACGGGGATCTCCTCTTGCGCAGTGCGGACCGAGCCGCGGGCGCATGGTAGCGGGCCTCCACCAGCATCGGCCGGCGGCGCGGCTTCACTTTCGTCCACCTTCTGGCGACGCCCATAGGTTTGCCCGGTCCAGCCGTCCGCGTACGGTGGGCGCCCGGCAGCCAATGCAGCAGGAACGAGGACAATGACTGCGTGTTGAACGCGACAGGCCCGCGCGTCATTACGTTTGGCGAGGTCATGCTGCGTCTCGCGGCGCCCGACGGCATGCGCCTGGCAGGAGCCACGGTGCTGGATGCGACCTTCGGCGGCGGCGAGGCCAACGTCGCCGCTTCGCTCGCGGGCTTCGGCGTCCCGGCCCGGTTCGTAACCCGAGTGCCTGCCAACGACCTGGGCGCTGGCGCCATTCGCTTCCTCCGCGGCCTCGGCGTGGACACGTCCGGCATCACCGCCGGGGCGGGGCGCCTCGGGGTGTACTACCTGGAGCCCGGGGCGGCCCAGCGGGCGAGCAGGGTCGTGTACGACCGAGCCGACTCGTGCATGGCCAGGGCCGGTGCCGACGCATACGACTGGGCGTCGCTCCTGGATGGCGCTCGCTGGTTCCACACCTCGGGCATCACGCCCGCGCTGTCGGCCGCCGCCGCCGAGGCGACGCTGGCGGGGGTACGTGCCGCTCGCGCCGCGGGTGTCACGGTCTCCGTCGACCTCAACTATCGCGCCAAGCTCTGGAGCTGGGGTGCTCCGGCCGGTGAGGTCATGGCCGGGATCGTCGCCGAGGCGGACGTCCTCGTTGGCAATGAGGAGGATGCGGACAAGGTGTTCGGCATCCGAGCTCCTGGGAGCTCCGTGTTGGAGGGCCGCGTGGACCCGGCCGGCTACGCAGACGTCGCGGCGCAGCTCGCAGCCCGGTTTCCTCGGCTCCGCACGATCGCATTCACGCAACGCGGGTCGATCTCGGCGTCCGAGAATACCTGGTCGGGCGTGCTCTGGACCCCCGACGCCTTCCACGTCGCGAAGTCCTATCGCATCGCCCCGATCGTCGATCGCGTCGGCGCCGGAGACGCCTTCGCCGCCGGGCTGATCTACGCGCTGCTCGACCAGCGGTCCCTTCAGGGGGCCCTCGAGTTTGCCGTCGCCGCCGCGTGCCTGAAGCATTCGATTCGCGGCGACGTGAACCAGGTGTCCATCGCCGAGGTGGACGCGCTGGCGGGCGGCTCCGGCTCGGGGCGGGTGGAGCGGTGATGCTCTCGCGCCGCCTCGAGGTGCTGGTCGCGGCGGTGGATGCCGGGGTGCTGCCGCTCTTCTACACGCCCGATGCCGACCGCGCGCTCAGGATCACCGCGGCCCTCCGCGAGGGCGGCGCGCGGGTGATCGAGTTCACCGACCGTGGTCCGGGCGCGTGGGCTGCCTTCACGGCGCTGGCTACGCAGGCCGCGCGGCATGATCCGGAGGCCATCCTGGGCGCCGGCTCGATCCGCGACGCCGAGGCGGCCGACCGGTTCATCGCATCCGGCGCTCGCTTCATCGTGGGCCCCAGCTTCTCGGCGGACGTCGCCCGCCTGTGCAATCGCCGGCGCATCGCCTACGTGCCCGGCTGCGCCACGCCGACGGAGATCGTGGCGGCCGAGGAGTCCGGGGTCGAGCTCGTGAAATTGTTCCCCGGCGACAGCCTGGGACCCGCCTTCCTCAGGGCGATCCGGGGCCCGCTCGCGGAGACGCAGGTCGTGGTGACCGGCGGCGTCCAGGCAACCGAGGCCAGCGTCCGCGAGTGGATCGGCGCGGGAGCCGCCTGCCTCGGTTTCGGCTCGGCCCTCGTGACGAAGGCCATGACGGACCCAACCTCCGATGTCGACGCCGCCGCATTGACGCCGGCCGTCGCCAACCTCATCGCCCTCGTCGCCGCCGCCCGAAGGAGCAGCCAGTCGTGACCCCCGCGATCACCGCTCGCGAGTACGAGAATCTCATCGACGGCAAGTGGGTGGACGCTGCCGATGGCGACACCTTCGAGCGGATGAGCCCTGCCCACGACGTGGCCGTGGGCCGGTACCCGAGGGCCGGCGTAGAGGACCTCGAGCGGGCGGTCGCCGCGGCGCGGCGTGCATTCGACGACGGCCCGTGGCCCACAATGCCCGGCGTCGAGCGTGCCCGGATCCTCAACCGCATCGCCGAGGCCATCCGTGCCAACGCCGACGACCTCGCCTACGTCGAGGCGCTCGAGAGCGGCAAGCCCGTGACCCAGGCGCGCGACGAGGTCGTGTCGTCCGCCGACCTCTGGGAGTACGCCGCCACGCTGTGCCGCCATACGTACGGCGACACGTACAACACGCTGGGCGCATCGATGTTCGGCATCGTGCTGCGGGAGCCGGTCGGCGTCGTCGGGATGATCACCCCGTGGAACTTCCCGCTCCTGATCATCAGCCAGAAGCTGCCCTTCGCCCTCGCCGTCGGCTGCACCGCCGTCGTCAAGCCGGCGGAGATCACGCCGGGGACCACCCTGCGTCTCGCCCGACTGGCGCAGGAGGCCGGCCTCCCGGACGGCGTCCTGAATGTCGTCACCGGCTCCGGGCGCGTCATTGGAACGCCGCTGGCGGCGCACCCGGACGTCGACATGATCAGCTTCACCGGATCCACCGATGTCGGCCGGCAGGTCATCGACGCTTCCAAGAGCAACCTCAAGAAGGTCGAGCTGGAGCTCGGAGGCAAGAACCCCCAACTCGTCTTCGCCGACGCGGACCTGGACGCGGCCCTGGACGCGGTGGTCTATGGCGTCTACTTCAACATGGGCGAGTGCTGCAACAGCGGCAGCCGCCTGCTCGTGCAGCGCTCCATCGCGGACGAGTTCATCGCCCGAGTCGTGGAGCGGTCCAGGACCGTGCCGGTCGGCGACCCCCTCGATCCTGCGACCAAGGTGGGAGCGATCGCGACCGACGAGCAGCTGGGCAAGATCATCGAGCTCGTCGACTCCGGGCGGGCAGAGGGGGCCGAGCTCCTCCTTGGCGGCGACCGCCTGCACACGGAGCGCGGCCGCTTCATGGCACCCACCGTGTTCTCGGGTGTGGCCACCACCATGCGGATTGCGCGCGAAGAGATCTTCGGGCCGGTCCTGTCGGTGCTGACGTTCGACACGCCCGAGGAGGCGGCGCGGATCGCAAACGCCACGCCGTTCGGGCTGTCGGCCGGCGTCTGGACTCGCGATCTCGACACGGTCATCGGCATGAGCCGCGCCATTCGCGCCGGCACGATCTGGGTCAACACGTTCCTGGACGGATACCCTGAGCTGCCCTTCGGCGGCTACAAGGAGAGCGGCATCGGACGCGAGTTCGGGCGGTTCAGCGTCGATGCCTTCACGGAGCTGAAGTCGGTGCAGATGCACATCGGCCCGCGAACGTCGTGGTGGATGCCGCGCCCGGGGTCCACGCCGAGGTGAGCCGCCTGGTGCCGGTCCTGTCGGCGGCCGAAGCCGTCGGGCGCATCCCGACGGGAGCGACCGTGTCGGTCAGCTCATCGAGTGGGCTCGGCTGCCCGGATGCCGTCCTGCGAGCGCTCGGCGAGCGGTACGCGGCAACCGGCGAGAGCGGGGACCTGACGCTCCTTCACCCGATCGCCGCCGGCGACATGTACGGCATCGACGGGGTGGACCACCTGACGGCACCGGGCCAGATCCGGCGCATCATCGCGGGCTCCTACCCGAGCGGCCCCTCCTCGGCCGCCCCGCCAAGGATCGTGACCGCGATCGAGTCGAACGCGATCGAGGCCTACAACATCCCGTCGGGGATCCTCTTCCAGCTGCACCGCGCCGCTGCGGTCGGCCAGCCGGGCGTCCTCACGGAGGTGGGCAAGGACACGTTCATGGACCCGCGTCGCCACGGCGGCCGCATGAACGCAAGGACCACCGAGGACATCGTGTCGGTGGTCGACTTCGACGGACGGGAGTGGCTCTACCTGCGCGCGATCCCGGTTGACATCGCGATCATCCGCGCCACGACCGCCGACGAGTACGGGAACCTGACGAGCGAGGAGGAAGGCGCGCCGCTCGGCGTGCTGGACCAGGCGCTCGCTGCCCACAACAATGGCGGTTTCGTGATCGCCCAGGTCAAGCGCCTCGCCAAGGGCCGGACGCTGCCCGCACAGGCCGTCCGCGTACCCGGAATCGTGGTCGATGCGATCGTGGTCGCGCCCGATCAGCTCCAGACGACGCAGACCGAGTTCCTGCCCGAGGCTGCCGGCCTCTACCGCGCCCCGAGCTCCGCGCTCGAGCTCGCCGAATGGGGTCCCGCGAAGGTGATCGCCCGGCGCGCCGCGCTGGAGCTGCGCGATGGCGAGGCGGTGAACCTGGGGTTCGGGATCTCCGCGTTCGTGCCCCGGATCCTGCTCGAGGAAGAGCTGGACGGGGCCGTCACCTGGGTCATCGAGCAGGGAGCGGTCGGCGGCGTGCCGTTCCTCGGGTTTGCCTTCGGTTGTGCGCAGAACCCGGACGCCCTCATGGCGTCGCCGGACCAGTTCCAGTACCTCCAGGGCGGTGGTTTCGACCGGGCGATGCTCTCGTTCCTCGAGGTTGACACCGAGGGCAACGTCAATGTCTCCCGCCTGGCGGAGCGGCCCCACGTCACCGCGGGGGTCGGTGGCTTCGTGGACATCACCGCTCGCGCGAAGCGGATCACCTTCTCCGGCTACTTCTCCGCGGGCGCCCGGATCGCCGTCGAAGATGGCCACATCAGGATCGTGAAGGAGGGCAGGTTCCAGCGGTTCGTGCCCGAGGTGCAACACGTCACCTTCAGTGGCCGGCGCGCCCGCGAGCTCGGACAGGAGGTCGTGTTCGTCACGGAGCGGTGCGTGATCCGGTTGCTTCCCGAGGGCCTGACGGTCACCGAGATCGCGCCCGGCATCTCCGTGGCGAGGGACATCGTCGGCCAGACCTCGGTCGACCTTCGGATCAGCCCGGACCTCCGGCAGATGGACGCGCGACTCTTCCAGCCGGAGCCCATGGGCCTGCACCTCGCGGGGCGCGGCGCATGAGCGGCGCCGAGGACGTCTGGGTTCGCCTCGCGGTGGAGGGCCCTATTGCGACGATCACCCTCGACCGGCCCCAGAAGCTCAATGCGCTGACGCCGGCGATGCTCGAAGCGCTCGAGGCGACGCTCGCCTCGATCGAGGCAGACGAGATGATCCGCGTCGTCGTGCTCACGGGCGCGGGCGAGCGCGCGTTCTGTGCCGGCGCCGACGTGGACGCCTGGTCGGCGCTCGCGCCGATCGACATGTGGCGCTGGTGGGTCCGCCTGGGACACCGCGTGTTCGAGCGCCTCGAAGGGCTGCGCCAGCCGACGATCGCCGCCCTGAACGGGATCGCCTACGGGGGCGGACTCGAGCTGGCCCTCGCGTGCGATCTCCGGATCGCGGCAGACACGGTCAAGGTTGCCGCGCCGGAGGTCGGCATCGGCACGATCCCGGCCTGGGGCATGACCACCCGCCTCGCCGTGGTGGCGGGACCCGCGCGCGCGAAGCAGATGATCCTGAGCGGCGAGCCGGTTGATGCCCGGCGCGCCGAAGCCTGGGGCATCCTCTCGGAGGTCGTGCCCGCCGCCGAGCTCCAGGATGCCGTTCGCCGGACGACGGAGCGCATCGCGGCGATGGCCCCGGTTGCCGTGCAGGTCGCCAAGCAGCTGATCGACGGCCTCCGGCCGCGCGTATCCGGGTCGCTCGAGGCGCTGGGCAGCGGCCTGGCCGCCTTCACCGACGATGCGAGCGAAGGCCAGGCCAGCTTCCGGGAGCGCCGTCCGCCGAGGTTCAAGGGGTCATGACGGGCTCGCTCAGGTCGGCCGATCAGCCCACCGGTTGCCCAGCACAAAATTGGCATCGCGTGGAGGTGCGATGAGGCGTTAGACTCGCCCCCGGAGGAGATGGCGCGCTTCGAGCGAATCCGATCGTGCGAACCGCCAACCGAGCTATGAGGAACAACAAGCAGATGAAGCGCAGTCCGATCGCGATCGCCGCCCTTTCGCTGGTGGCGATCCTGGTAAGTGCTTGCAATAGCGGCACAAACCCCACCACTGCTCCTGCCAGCGCAGCGGCCGAAAAGCCGACCCTGACATTCGTCGCCCAGATCGACAACCCGTCCCAGGCCTTCTCCTGGAAGATGTACCAGAAGAACGCCGCCAAGTACGGCTTCAACGTCACGGTCTGCGACAACAAGAACGACGTTCAGCAGCAGACCACCTGCATCAACGACGCCGTCGCGCAGGGAGTCAAGGCCATCGCGATCAACCCCAAGGATGAGGTTGGCTACGTCCCCGCGACGAAGGCCGCAATGGCTGGCGGCGTGGTCGTGTGCCTCAGCATGGTGCCGCCCGCGGCAACCGCGCTCGACGGTTCCACCTGCTCGGTGAGCGTGGATGACATCCTCGGTGGCAACACCGCCGCGGAAGCGATCATCAAGGCCTTCCCGAACGGCGCCACCGGCGTCGAGATCGGTGGCCAGGCGGGGCACGTCGCGGCGAACAACCGCCACGAGGGCTTCACCAAGGGCATCGCAGGCAAGAACATCACCGTCCTGGACTACCAGAACCCCGACGCGTGGGACACGGCTCAGGCCCAGGCCCTCGCAGAGGACATGATCACCAAGTACGGTGACAAGATCAAGTTCATCTTCGTCCATTGGGACAACGGCGCCACCGGCGTCATCAACGCCCTCAAGGCCGTCAACCAGCCGTGGGCGAACGACGTCCTGATCATCGGTGTCGATGGCAACAAGACCGGCTTCGCGCAGGTCGCGAGCTGGAAGAACTACATCTCCATCGCCCAGAACGCCGAGACGATCACCTCCAAGGTCATGGAGCAGTCCATGCTCTGGATCAAGAAGGATCCGTCGGCCGTCAAGGCGAACATCATTCCGTTCGACATCATCAGCAAGGACACGATCGCGAACTTCACCGCTCCCGAGTGGTAAATCGCTGACCGACAATCGGAGACCTCATCCCTGGCCCCCAGGGATGAGGTCTCTCTGATTCTTCCCACCGGCGCACACCCGGACTCCGTACACTCCGGCAGGTGGAGGCAATGAAGGCGATGGCTGTGGCGAGTGCCCCAGAGGCCCTGCTCACCATCCGCGATGTGAGCAAGGCATTCCCCGGCGTCAAGGCACTTGACAAGGTCTCCCTCGACGTCCGCCCCGGCATCGTCCACGGCATCGTGGGCGAGAACGGGGCAGGGAAGTCCACCCTGATGAAGATCCTGTCCGGTGTCTACGAGAAGGACAGCGGCGAGATCGTCTTCGAAGGCAACGCGATCGGCAAGATCACGCCCGTGCAGTCCATGCACATGGGGCTGAGCATCATCTACCAGGAGCTGAACCTGGTGAACACGATGTCGGTCGGGGAGAACATCTTCCTGGGCCGGTTCAGCGAATCTGGTGGACGCGCAGGTGTCCACGCCAAGGCACGCAAGCTGCTCGACAGCATCGGCTCGAAGGTTGATACCCATCGGCAGGTGTCCGAGCTGAGCGTCTCGGACAAGCAGATGGTGGAGATCGCCAAGGCGCTGTCCTTCGACTCGAAGCTCATCA
>JANLSG010000202.1:0-5164 GCA_031362295.1 Chloroflexota bacterium | reverse complement strand
GGTGCCTGGGGCATCAACGTCATCCCGGTCGCCTTCGTCGCGATCCTCACCTTCTCGCCGTGGGCGTTCCGTGACTGGCTCGCCTTCGGCAGCCCATTCCCGGGGCAGGCCCTCACGAATGCGCTGAGCCTGCAGGGCACGGACATCTTCGCCTGGCGGGACCCGCCGACCCTGGCCCGCTACCTCGGCGCGGGGATCGGCAAGCTGCTGGAGCTGCGCTGGACCGGGACGGTCCACAACGTGCTGTCCGTGCTGCTGTTCCTCGGTGTGCCGCTGTCCGTCCTGGGCCTCGTCGGCCTGCCGGGTGTCGCACGCTTCCGGCCGGCGAGCGTCGGCCCGTCACGTCGCCAGGCCGTCGATCCGCTGCTGCCACTGCTCGTCTTCTCGATCCTGACGTTCCTCGTCGCGTCGCTGGTCTTCCCGGTCTCGACCACCTGGGGCACGTTCCTGCACGCGTCCGGCGCGATCCACGTGCTGCTGGTGATCGCCGCTCTGCTGCTGCTCGACCGGGTGATCCTGTGGGTCGGCTTGCGGCGCGCGTGGACGAACCCCGTGGCCTGGCTCGGGCCAGCGTTCGCGATCGCGGGCTGCCTGCTGTTCAGCGCGGTGATCCTGCCTTCGGACGGGCGGGGCGCCCGCGACACCGCCGCCCGCTATGCCGCGCTCGCGGAGGCGTTCTCGCGGCCCGGTTCCGAGCTGGACCTCGCCCTGGAGCCGGGTCCGGTCATCACGGACTTCCCGATCTGGTTCGCGGAAGCGACCCGCCACCACACCCTCGCGCTTCCCAACGAGTCGCCAGAGTCCATCCTGGATCTGGCGCGCAGCTTCAACCCACCGGCGCGCATCCTCGTCGTCAACGCCGACAACGAGGGCGCCTGGCCCTCGGCCATCCTCAACGGCGAGCCCGGCAGCGACTGCTTCGTGCCCCTGGACCTCCCGGTCGAAGGGGTGCTTGCCTTCAGGATCCGCTGCCCGTAGGGTCGCGGCCCGCTACCTCGCCGCCGCTCGGTTCCACGCGTGCAGCCGCCCGGTCGCGAGGTCACACCAAACGAGGCCCGGTCCGTTGGGCGGTTCCGATCCGGTCGTGAGCGTGGCGACCCAAGCCCGCGATGAACCCGTGAACAGGCTCGCAAAGACCTCCGGGTAGCGATTGATCAGCGCTCGATTGGCGGTGGTCTCGCGAACGATCCAGACGAGCCCGGCGCGAGCCGTCTCGCCCCAGCGTGCTACCGCCAGCTGTTGGAGATCCGCGAGCTTCCGCCGGCTGGACCGGGTCGCCGCGCCAACGTCGCCAAAGGTGTTCCAGCACTCCGCATCGATGGCCAGGCGCCGCTTCTCCAGCGCGAGTCCGACGTCGCTCGACCGCCACGGCTCGTCCGGACGGGTTGCCATCTCGAACTGTCCGGCAAAGCCTCCGCCCCGCGTGATCCTGAGCACGAGTTCCTGCATGGCGAGGTGGCCGGCCGCCGAGGGCTCGCCGTGAACGTCCCGATCGAACGCGACGGCAAGCGGCACCTCAAGCGCGAGGCTGATTCGGTCGAGCGTCTCCAGGTCAAGCGGGCCCGCGCCACGCTCCACCCGGCTGATCACCATTCGCCCCAGTTCAGCTCGTTCGCCGAGATCGCTCTGGCTCCAGTTGCGGCGTCGGCGCATCGCCTTCACCTCACCGCCGATCCGCGCCCCTCGCTCCTGCGCGCGCCGGGTCGCCTCGACCTCGATGGCTGACCGTCGACCTCCTGACACGATGGCTTCTCGCCCTCCTTGGCTGGTCACCCGACGCGCCATTTGGCGACCGGGAGATCCCCTCGATGATCGCCACATGATCATTTCTGGCACTTATCCGAGGATTTCCGCGCCGAGCAACCCCCGGATTCGCGATCAAGCGGCTCATTCACGCTTGAGTCCGGCCTGGGCGAGCGTGGCGCAGCGGCGGCTCCATCCCCTGTGAGGCGGAAAGGCGCGACGAAACCCAGGAAATGCACGCCGCGCGTGCGCCGACCGACGGATCGGCCCGCGGCGGCCACAGCGCGAACGCGGACGAGCTGGTCGGCTGGCCGGGCGAGCGGCGGGCCGGCCGGCGGCGGGCCGAGACGAGGCCGCGGACGCGGGCGGTACCGGGTAGTCCGGGTGGGTCAGGGACCATTGGGCTAGGGAGGTCCCATGACCCCAACCTATACTCGGCCCCGATGACAAGCGAGGCGGGTAGCCGGCCGCTGCGAGCGCGCCTGGCACCTTCGGGGACGCCGCGCGAGCACGCATCGGCGCCCGATTCCACGAACGGACGGCGACTTGCGGCCCGCCGATCGACCGCGCCCCCAACGTCCGGCGCGGCATCTCGCGATGAGGCGGAGGCGGCGGACGGGACGTCCGCCAAGGACGCGACGAACGGCAATGGACCGGGCCGCGGCACAGACGCCGGCCACGCACAACCCCACGACGACACGCTGGCGGCCCTCCTCGACGAGGCCCAGGCGGCGGTCTCCGGTGGCGCGAACTCGCTCCGCGACGTGCGCGAGCGGTACCGCACCGCGTACCTGGAGAAGGTGGAGCGCTGGGAGGCCCTGCGCACCCTCGCCTCTACAGGCAACGCCCAGACCAACCAGTCCGAGACCGACGAGGCGATGGCCGGCCGCGAAGTGGGCGTGGAGCGATCCGTCCTCAACCGGATCGACCTGGCAGCGAAGTCGCTCGAGAACGCGTGGTTGTTCCTCGCCCGCGAGGACGCCAGCCTCGTGAGCGACCCGAGCGGTCCCCCGTCCGCCGCCGATGCCCAGATGCGCATCGTCGAGGCGCAGGAGCAGGAGCGCACGAGACTCGCCCGCGAGGTCCACGACGGCCCCGCCCAGGCGCTCTCCAACGCCATCTTCCAGGTGGAGGTCGTCCAGCGCCTGCTGGACCGCGACGAGCGCCTCGCCCGTGCGGAGCTCAAGCAGCTCCGCGAAGTCCTCACTCGCGAACTCAGAGGCGTCCGCGCGTACCTGAGCCAGCTTCGACCGCCGCTCCTCGCCGACCTGGGCCTGAGCGGCGCGATCAACGAAGCGGGCGACCAGATCGCCAGCGCGCTCGGCGTACCGGTCCACGTGGAGCTCGACGAGGGCCTGGACAAGCTGCCGGAAACCGTCGAGGTCGTCGCCCTGCGCGTCATCCAGGAAGCGCTCCAGAATGCGCGCAAGCACGCCCAGCCAACGTCCATCCGCGTCCGGATGGCCCGCGAGGGCTCAAGCTGGGTGGTGGAGGTTCGCGACGATGGCAAGGGCTTCGACGCCGACGATCCGCCCGTCAATGGCCGTCGATCCTTCGGCCTGCAGTTCATGCGAGAACGCGCCGAGCTGATCGGTGCAAGATTCGAAGTACGATCCAGCCCGAATCTCGGGACTGCCGTGCGAATGACCATTCCGCCCGGCGCTATGGGCATGCCGATTCCTGGGGAGGAAAGTTGATGACAGCCGAGACTGATGGCGGCGAGCGCCGTCGCGGAGGCATCGCGGCCGACAAGATCCGGATCCTCGTGGTGGATGACCACGCGCTGTTCCGAGGCGGCATCACCAACGTCCTGAGCCGCGAGCGCGAGTTCGAGGTCGTGGGCGAGGCTGCGGACGGCCGCGCCGCGATCGAGATGGCCGGCGCCGTCTCGCCGAGTATCGTGCTGATGGACCTGTCGCTGCCCGCCCCGGGTGGCCTCGAGACGACCCAGCGCATCCGCCGCGAGTTCCCGGCCATCGCCGTGATCGTCATGGCCCAGGACGAGGACGAGGAATCGCTGTTCGCCTCGATCAAGGCCGGCGCCGCCGCGTTCGTGATCAAGGACCTCAGCGCGGAGGACCTCATCCACGTCGTCCGACGCGTCGCGCTGGGCGAGTTCCTGATCAACGACAAGGTCTTCTCGAAACCGGCCGTCGCCTCGCGGGTCCTCAAGGAGTTCCGCGAGCTGGCCGTCTACGGCCAGGAGGCCCAGCCGATCTTCGCGCCGCTGTCGCCGCGCGAGGTGGAGATCCTGGACAACATCGCCCAGGGCATGACCAACAAGCAGGTCGCCTACGCGCTGTCGATCAGCGAGCAGACCGTCAAGAACCACATGAGCTCGATCCTCCGGAAGCTCGCGGTGAACGACCGGACCCAGGCCGTCGTCTACGCGATGCGCCAGGGCTGGATCAAGATGCCGGAGGACTGAGGTCGCTGCGAAAGCCGGCGCCGCGCCCGCGGGCGTGGAGGAGTCGCCGCCCAACGGGAATGTCACCTCGGCCGCGGATCTCGCTGCCCGCCTGACCGAGGAGGCCGCCGCTCTCCAGGGCGAGGTCGAGGAGATCGAGCTCCTCGTCAATCAGGCAAAGACCGAGGCGAGCCGGCACGAAGCCCGCCGGACCGCCGCGGCTGACAAGCTGGCGATGGGCGCAGAGCGCCTCGCGTCAGGCGGCGGGGTCACCCCCAAGGAGCTCACCGAGCTCGCCAACCAGCTTGTCTCCGTAGCACGGCGCGCCGCCCTGATGGAGGCCCAGGTGGACCTTCTCGAGGGCAAGCGCAAATCCGCGGCGCGATTGCACGACTCGATCGTCGAGCACGCGGCGCAGGCCCGCGTCATTGCCGGGCTGCCGGCCCAGGGCGGCAAGGGAGCGAGCGCCGGCAAGGCGCACGCCGACGACGGTCAGCCGACCATAGAGGAGGGCGGCCCGATGCCGCCCGGCGTGTCGCGGATGATCCTCACCGCCCAGGAGAACCTGCGACGCGAGATCGCCCGCCAGATGCACGATGGGCCGGCACAGAGCCTGACCAACATCGTCCTCCAGGCGCAGATCGTGGACCGGCTCCTGACGAGGGCACCGGAGAAGGCGGGTGCCGAGGTCCACCAGCTCATCGCCATGGTCCAGCGCACCCTCGACGCGACCAAGACGTTCATCTTCGACGTGCGGCCCATGGTCCTCGACGACCTGGGCCTCGTGCCAACCCTTCGCCGATCCACGCGCGACCGGGGTGGCCGATTCAACGTCGCCGTGGACTTCGAGTCCGTGGGCGTGGATCGGCGCCTGTCCCCCGAGCTGGAGAGCGGCCTGTTCCGCATGCTCGATGACGCCCTCGCGGCGCACGTCGCGAAGAAGCCGGACACGCTGCACATGCACCTCGACTGGGGCGAGCGCCTCGTCATCGAGCTCACCGCCGGGCGCAAGCC
>JANLSG010000183.1:0-4076 GCA_031362295.1 Chloroflexota bacterium | reverse complement strand
ACGCCGCCGTTCGGAGCGCAGATCATCGAGTACTGGGCGCGGCCCACGGAGAGCGTGCGTGGATCCGTGATCAGCGCCGCCGCGAGCGCATCGCCGGCGTCGTCGCCCTCGACGAACAGCTCGCCCATGTGCGACAGGTCGAACAGGCCCGCGCGCTCGCGGACCGCCTTGTGCTCCTCGAGGATGCCCGCGTACTGGACCGGCATGAGCCAGCCGCCGAACTCGATCAACCGGGCACCGAGCGCGCGGTGGATCTCGATCAACGCGGTCTCGTGCAGCGTGGTCTCGGGCAGCTGGTCCGTCATGCCGCGCCGGCGCCCTGGGTCGCATCCAACCGGGCTGCTGCGTCCGCGACGAGCTCCCGCTCGGTGGCGAAGGTCAGGATCTCGTCGGCTTCGTCGAAGGGCACCCAGCGCACGCGCTCGAACTCGGCGTCGTGGCGCGAGAGATCGCCGCCGACCGGCTCCATCAGGTAGTAGTGGACGGTCTTGTGGATCCGGGCCCCGTCCTGGACAAAGTCGTACTCGATGGAGCGCAACGGCTCGATGATGCGGACCTCCAGCCCGGTTTCCTCGGCTACCTCGCGCAGGGCCGTCTCCTCGACGGTCTCGCCGGGGTCGGGCGTGCCCTTGGGCAGCGTCCAGGTCACCGAGTCACGGCCGCGACGGCGCATGCCGACGACGAGTGACGGGCGATTGCCTTCCGCGCTGACGACGACCCCGCCGGCTGAAGTGGCGACCGCGGCCCTCAGCCGCGCCACGGCGCCGCGTGGGCGCTCGGGTGGCGCGGGGCCAGCGACCGTCCCCAGGTCAGCGTGAACGCCGGCCGAACGCGTCCATCCGAGTGGCGGACGGGGCGTGTCGCGGCGATGGAGCGCGAGTCGCGCCGGAGATGCGCCAACGGCGACGGCTGGTCACGCAGGAGCACGGTCAGGCGCGTGGGCGCCGGGCTGAACGCGCGGCCCGCGCCGAGGCCGAGCCTGCGTTGGCGGCTCCCGCTCGACGACCGCGGGAAGCGGTTTGCGGGACGGACTGCGTAACGGGCCGTGATGCTGTGCTCCATCGTCGGGCAATGGTAGCGCGTCAAACCGGCATCGCAAGCAAACGACGCATCGATTCGGCCGCTTCCGGCGCGAGCGAGCCACGCGATTCCGCGAGCGCGATCTCCCGATCCGCGGCGGCCCGGTAGAGCGGCAGCGCCGCGGGCGCGAGCCGGGCGAGCGCCTCCAGGTGGCGCGCCAGCGTGCCGACGTCGCCCCTCGTCATCGGTCCGGTAAGCGCCGCGCGGATCCCGAGCGCCCGCGCGTTGCCGAGCGTCTGCTCGATGAGCCCGCCGTACACCGCCAGTGAGCCCTGCTCGTCGAGGCCCGCGGCGGCCCCCAGCTCGGCGATCGCGTCGAGCAGCGCGACGAAGCCGCCTGCCGCGAGGACCGCCGCCGCGTGGTACGCGGCCTTGCTGCCCGGCGCGAGACGGACGGCGGTCGCGCCGAGCGCCTCCGCCATATCCGCGAGGTGGGTGATCAGCTGGTCGTCACCCTCGACGGCGATCGTTGCGCCAAGGAACGCGGCGATGGCCCGCTCGGTGTCGGCGAATGCGACAAGCGGGTGGAATGCCCCGAGCTGCGTCCCGGCGGCCCTGGCGGGTTCCAGGACCTCTGCCCCGAGCACGCCCGAGGTATGGACGAGTGCCTGGCCGCCGTACAGGCGGAGCTCGCCCGCGAGCCGCTCGATGACGTCGTCCGGTACGGCGAGGATCAGCAGCTCGACCTCGTCGAGGATCGCGGGCGCCTCGGCGAAGCCGCGGGCACCCGGCACCAGGCTCCGGAACCGCTCTCGCCGGGCGGCGTCGCGCGACGCGACCGCGACCACGGGCCAGCCTGCCCGGTGGAGTGCGGTGCCCAGCGCCGTGCCCACCGCGCCTGCCCCCACGATCCCGATGAGCGGCGGCTCCCCCTGCCCCGAACGCCGGTGCGGATGGGCGTGCGGGTGATCCTCGTCGTGGTCGTGCGGCGACTCGGGGTACGATTCCACGCGTCGAGTCTATCCAGCGCCGAGGTTCGCCAGCGTGCCACGCCCAGATCCATACGGCGCCCGCGCCTCCCTCGGCGCCGGCCTCCCGGACTACTGGCGGCTCGCCGCCGTGCGCGATCGGATGGATCTCGAGCGTGCTCCGGTCACGCTCAAGATCCTGCTCGAGAACGCGTTGCGCAATGCCGGTGACGGCATGGTCGATACGAACGACGTCGAGACGCTCATGTCGTGGAAACCGGGCGTGGCCACAGAGGCGGAGATTCCGTTCATGCCCTCGCGCGTCCTCCTCCAGGACTTCACGGGCGTGCCGGCCATCGTGGACCTCGCCGCGATGCGTGATGCCATGGCAGACCTGGGCGGCGATCCCGCGCGCGTGAACCCTCTCGTACCCGCGGACCTCGTCATCGACCACTCCGTCCAGGTCGACCAGTTCGGGACTCCTGGGGCGTTCGCCTTCAACGTGGCCCGCGAGTACGAGCGCAATGGCGAGCGCTATCAGCTCCTGCGCTGGGCCCAGACCGCGTTCCGCGATCTGCGGGTCGTCCCGCCGGGCACCGGCATCGTGCACCAGGTCAACCTCGAGTACCTCGCCTCGGTGGTCACCGATCGCGACATCGACGGGACCCGGGTCGCGTTCCCGGACACGGTTGTCGGCACCGATTCCCACACGACGATGATCAACGGGCTCGGCGTGCTCGCGTGGGGTGTCGGCGGCATCGAGGCGGAGGCGGCGCTCCTCGGCCAGCCGATCTATATGCCCATGCCACGGATCGTCGGCGTCCGGCTGTCCGGCGAGCTGCCGCGCGGCTCGACCGCCACGGACCTCGTGCTCGTGGTGACTCAGATACTGCGTGGCTTCGGGGTCGTCGGGGCGTTCGTCGAGTTCACGGGCGATGGCCTCGCGAGCCTTGGCCTCGCCGATCGCGCGACGATCGCGAACATGAGCCCGGAGTTCGGCGCTACGTCGACCCTCTTTCCGATCGACGAGGAGACGATCGCCTATCTGCGGCTCACGGGGCGTTCGGCGGAGCGCGTCGCGCTCGTCGAGGCCTACGCGCGGGCGCAGGGCATGTGGCGCCTCGAAGGCGCGGTCCCCCACTTCGACGACCTCCTGACCCTGGACCTGGCGAGCGTCGTGCCGTCGGTCGCGGGTCCGCGACGGCCCCAGGATCGCGTGGCCCTCACCGAGCTGCGCGAGAACTTCCGATCGAGCTTCCCGGCGGGGCTCGCGGTTGCGGCTGGCGCGGTCGGTGCGGAGGCGGCCGGCGCTGGCTATCCCTCCGTGCCGGTCGAGCTGAACGGGGAGCGCGCCGCGATCGGCACGGGCTCGGTATCGATCGCCGCGATCACCTCGTGTACGAATACGTCCAACCCGACCGTCATGGTCGGTGCTGCGCTGCTCGCGAGGAACGCGGTGGCGCGTGGGCTGCGCGTCCCACCGACTGTCAAGACCTCGCTCGCACCCGGCTCCAAGGCAGTCACCTCGTATCTCGAGAAGGCCGGGCTGATGGCGCCCCTCGAAACCCTCGGCTTCGCCCTTGCCGGGTACGGCTGCACCACGTGCATCGGCAACTCCGGGCCGCTCGACGAACCGATCGCCCAGGCGATCGAGGCGCACGAGCTCGTCACCGCGGCCGTGCTATCCGGCAACCGCAACTTCGAGGGCCGGATCCACCCGCTGGCCCGCGCGAGCTACCTCGCGTCGCCGCCCCTCGTGGTCGCGTTCGCGCTCGCGGGCCGCGTGGACATCGACCTGACGACCGAGCCGCTGGGTATCGATGACGACGGCATGCCCGTCTTCCTCGCCGATGTCTGGCCGGCCCCCGACGAGATCCGCGCCGTCATCCGCGACTCGATCGACCCAGAGCTGTTCCAGCGGACCTACGCCACGGTGTTCGAGGGCGACGATCGCTGGCAGGCGCTGCCGATCCCCGACGGGGACCGGTACGACTGGAACTGGGCCTCGACGTACGTTTCCAAGCCGCCGTACTTCGACGACATGTCGATGGCGCTGCCGCCGGCGCGAGACATCGTCGATGCACGCTC
>JANLSG010000177.1:0-3725 GCA_031362295.1 Chloroflexota bacterium | reverse complement strand
GTCGAACTGGGCAAGAAGGCGGCCCGTCGCGGGATCGCCGCTGACCAGCGAGTTGGCGATGTCCGTTCCGTCCATTTGGCCCGCGAGGAACCAAGGTGTGCCATCGATGACGGCGACAGGGACGCCGCAGATCCTGGCCGTGGTCACGACGCCGTTCGTGACCGGGTCGATCCGGACCGCGATGCTGTTCGCCGGGCACGTGCCGAAGTCAGGACGACATGCCGCCCAGACGTTGTCCGGGAAGGAGCCGCCGACGACGCACCCGGTCCCGGGCGGGACGTCGACCGTCCCGTTCGAAGCACCTGTCGATGTGGCGTACCGGGCGATGCTGGTGGCCGCCGGCGCCTGCCCACCCATCCAGAGATCCCCGAGCCCGATCGCGATGTCGTTGGTCGTTCCGATGCGCGGCCCCAGTGCCCCCGTGGCGCGGTCAACAAGGTGGGCACCGGGCGCGCCGCCACTCGTGCCGATCCACAGCTGATCGTCGACGAAGAAGATCGTGCGCGGCGATTCCGCCGTCCCGGTGACCTCAACGAATCCGGTCACGGGGTCGAGGCGGAGGAATCGACCACCGGCGTAGTCCTCGATCCACAGTCCATCCAACGCCATGACCATCTCGCCGTTCCCGGTGGACATGTCCGGCACGTCGATCCGCTTCGTCGCATTTGTCTGCCCATCGATGTGGATGACCGCGCCGTCCACACCGACCCAGACATCAGTCCCATCCGTGGTGAGCGGGATGGTGTCCCTGACCATGCCGGCCAGGTCGATGACAGCGGTCGGCGCAAGCGCCCGGGCGGCCGGGAGCTCGATCGTCGGCGTGACCGAACCAGCGATGGATGGCGCAGGCGATTTCGTTGCGGGCGGGCCGACGTCGGACGCCGGGCGCGTCGCGAGGACGACGACGCTGACAGCAAGCACCGCGACGATCGCGGCGCCGGCCAGGCGCATCACGGGGTTCATGCTGGGCAACCTCCACGGGATCCGAAGATCCCTTTCCTGGGATGTCGTTGTGATGGTTCGGAGGGCGGCATCCACTGGCCGATCGGGGGCGCGCGTCGGCCCCTCTTCGAGCCACGACCGAGCGGCGCGTTCGAGCGAGCGATCGTCGTTCATGCGAGCCGTCCCTCCCGGGCGAGCGGATCCGGCGTCGCAGTCAGCGCGAGCCGGAGGCCTTCGATGGCGTAATGAAGTCGCGATCGGGCCGTACCCGGGGGGATGCCGAGCAACTCGGCGACCTCCACGAGCGGCAGCCCGAGATAGTGGTGCAACACGAAGACCGCCCGCTGCTCGACCGTGAGCCGCCGGAACGCGCGTTCCAGCTCGTCTCGGTCTGCCACCGCCGAGGTCCCATCTGGGCCTCCCGGTAGCTCGGTGGGCAGGGCGATGACGGACCCTCGCCAGGCGCGGGTCCGCTGGGATTCGTCGTAGCAGGCGTGGACCAGGATCCGATGGATCCAGGCCTCGAAGCGCTCCGAGTCGCGGAGCTTGGAGAGCCGGCGCCAGGCGAGCACGAGAGCGTTCTGCAGTGCGTCCTCGGCGAGTCCCGTATCGCGCAGGATCCGGTAGGCAACCGCGTAGAGGCCATCGCTGACCTGGTGCACCAGGACTGCGAATGCCTCTCGGTCACCCCGACGGGCCCGCTCGACCAGGTCTCGATCCACCCTCGACCTCCGGCATCGCGACCGGATGGCCGCGATCACCCCCTATGACGGGAGTGGTTCGGTCAAACGTTCAGACACGCGTGGTGTTCAGCCGCTGCGACCGCGGGCATCGACCGGCCAGACGCCGACGATGGTGCCGTTGCGCGTAGCGATAAACGAATCTCTGAGGTCGATGACCGGGCAGACGTGGTTCGGGATCACCGCGACGACCTCGCCGACCGATGGGTGCGGTGAACCGAGCGGGATGCGGACCATGCCGTGGTAGTCCGAGACGCGCTCGATAACGGCGTCAGGATAGGCGGGCAGGACACCGTGACCCTCGAGGTACGAGGCGACGTCCTTGGTAAGCGTTTTGGCGCCGGCATCGATGACGACCTGGCCGTCGACCGCGGCGGAGACCACCGTCGCGGCGACCGCGATCGCGACGCCGTCGTCCGGCACCGCGCCGATGAACCACTGCTGGCGATCGCCGATCAGGTACGTGCCCGCGCGAATCTCATTGACCGGCGCGACCGCGGCGGTGAGCTGCGTGGGCGTGGAGCCGGCACTGACGACCACCGCATCAATCCCCTCGGCCGCGAGCGCGGCGGCGCCGGTCGTGAGCGTGGCGATCTCATCGGCGCCGGCCGGTTCGGCGGCGCCTGGCTGGTAGGCGTGGCCGCCGTGGGTGAACACGCCGCGGACCTCCAGCCCGAGATTGCGCGCGGCCGCGGCGATCAGCCCGGCCGCCTGGGCCGGCGCACCCGTTCTGCGATTGCCCGGGTCCAGCTCCAGCACCACGGACAGCGGCCGATGCGAACCTGCGACGGCCGCGGCCAGGCGCTCCGCGCCGCCGATCGAATCGAAGCCCACCGCGAGGCGGAGCCCGTCGATGTCGTGGAGGGCGCGGAGTCGCGCGGCCTTGGGCCCGTCGGCCCAGATCGGGTAGGCGATGAACAGGTCGTTTAGCCCGGCGGCGGCGAACACCTCCGCCTCGCCGAGGTTGCCGACAGTGAGCCCGCGGGCACCCGCCTCCAGTTGCAAGCGCGCGAGCGCGACGCTCTTGTGGGTCTTGGCGTGCGGACGCAGGGCGATCCCGCGGCGGCCCAGCTCGTCGCCGAGTCGCCGCGCGTTCCGCTCCACGATGTCGAGGTCGATGACGATCGCAGGCGTGTCGATGCCGGCGGGCAGCAATGGAGCGGAGGGCGTTCGCGTCATGGTGCCGGCCTAGAGATCACGGGGGTCTCCAGGGCGCCGAGCCGCTCGATCTCCAGCCGGACGGTGTCGCCTGGCTCCAGCCATCGACGGAGCGTCGAGTCCTTGACCTCGAGCAGGCACCCGGTGCCCACCGTTCCGCTGCCGAGGATGTCGCCCGGACGAACATGGACGTCCGCCGAGGCGCGCTCCAGCATCTGGGCGAACGAGTAGCGCGCGATCGACCACGAGCCGCGGGAGACCTCGGTCGTGGTGCCGTCGGCGGCCGTGACGGTCGCCGTCATGTCGAGCTCCGGCGCGGCGGCGCCGGCCGGCCATCGATCGGACAGCTCGTCCGGAGTCACGATCCACGGCCCGATCGTCAGCGCGAAATCCTTGCCCTTCGCGGGGCCAAGCCGAACCGTGGACTCGTCGCGCTGCAGGTCCCGCGCCGACCAGTCGTTCACGATCAGGTAGCCGCCGATCGCCTCCGCGGCTCGCCCCTCGGACAGGTTGTAGGCAGGCGTGTCCACGACGGCGCCGACCTCCAGCTCGAAGTCCAGCTCGCTGCTGCCGCGCGGCGCCCACACCGGTTCGCCGGGGCCGCGGAGCTCGGAGACGTTCGAGAAATAGAAGATGGGCAGGCGGAACCACGCCTCCGGGATCTCGCCGCCGCGGCGGTTCCACATCGTCGCGACGTGCTGCTCGAATGCGTAGAAGTCCCGGAATGTCGGCGGCCGGAGAACAGGCGGTCCGAAGGCGAGATTCGCCGCTCCCAGAACGGCATCGTCCTCCCGGTCGAGCGCGCCACCGGCGGGCGCGAACTCCTCGAGGATCTCGCCGAGTGCCTCGATCCGCATCCCGCGAGCGAACACGTCGTCGAGCGTC
>JANLSG010000175.1:0-1664 GCA_031362295.1 Chloroflexota bacterium | reverse complement strand
CAGTTCCAGTTCAGCGAGCTGGCCAAGGTCCTGATGATCGTCGTGCTCGCGAACTACCTCGGCAGCCGCATCGGGCGCCTCGGGTCCCTGTGGGCAATGGTCGGAGCAGGCATCCTCGCTGGACCACCGTTCCTGCTCGTCCTGATGCAGCCGGACCTGGGCACTGCACTCGTGTTCGGCGCGATCCTCGTCGCCACGCTGTTCATGTCCGGGGCGAGCCTGCGCTGGCTCGGGATCCTCTTCGCGGCGGCGATGGCCGCCTTCCCGTTCGTCTGGACCTACGTCCTGGCGGACTACCAGAAGGCGCGACTCACCTCGTTCCTGAACCCCCTCGCCGACATCCAGGGCAACGGCTACCAGCTGTACCAGGCCCAGATCGCCATCGGCGCCGGCGGATGGTTCGGGGTTGGCCTCACGAACGGCAACCAGAATGCGGCCGGGCTGCTTCCAGTCCAGGACACGGACTTCGTGTTCGCGATCCTCGCCGAGGAGCTCGGGTTCATTGGCGCGCTCGTGGTCCTCGGCCTGTTCGTCGCGCTGCTGTGGCGCGTCCTCGCCGCGGGCTGGCGCTCGAAGGACCCCTTCGGCACGATCTTCGCCTGCGGCGTTGGCGCGATGCTCCTGTTCCAGCTGTTCGTCAACGTGGGGATGGTGATCGGGATCATGCCCATCACCGGCATCCCGCTCCCGTTCATCAGCCACGGCGGCGCGTCGCTGATCAGCATCGCGCTCTCGCTGGGCATCCTCCAGAGCATCAACATCCGCCAGGGTCGCGCCGAGTGGTGAGTTCGCGTCGACCCTGAGACCGCCTCTGGCCTGCGCCCGTCCCCTCGTCGGGCGTGGCCTCGCTGAGCTTTGCCCGGCGACCTCGGCAGCACTGGCAATTCGGATCCCGGCACTTGTCGCGTCGCTCCCATGATCGTATGATGGTTATCAACCCTCACGAATTGAGGGATGCTAACCGGTTATCCAACATGATCTTCACGACGCCCGACCTTGACGAGCGAGAAACTGACGTCATCGAACAGATCGACGCGGTTCGGGAGCGCCTGCGCCCGCAGCTGACGCCACGAGGTCGATGGGTTGGTCTCCTGCGTCGCCTGACCATGGCCCGTGCCGTCCTCGGCTCCAACAGCGTCGAGGGGTACCGCGTGCGCCTCGACGAAGCGGTCGACGCGGTCGAAGGGGAGGTACCCCAGGACGCCGATGCCGAAACCCGAGCCGCTTACGCCGGCTACGTCGACGCCGCGAGCTACGTGCTGCAGCTCGGCGACGATCCAGATTTCACCTATGACGCATCACTGATCAGGTCGCTCCATTACATGCTGATCAAGTACGCCCCCGACAAGAGTCCGGGACGTTGGCGCAAGGGGCCAGTCTTCGTCGAACGGGACGATACGGGCGAGGTTGTTTACGCCGGTCCGGAGTTTGATGTCCTTCCAAACCTCATGGCGGAATACGTTGCGAGCCTTGACGACGAGAGCGTGCATTCGATGGTCGCTGCCGCGATGGCCCACCTGAACTTGGCGATGATCCATCCGTTCAGAGACGGAAACGGGCGCATCTCGCGGATCGTCCAGTCGCTCGTCCTGGCGCGCCCGGGACTTCTCGCGCCCGAGTTCAACTCCATCGAGGAGCACCTCGGGCGAGAGACGAAGGCCTAC
>JANLSG010000168.1:0-3359 GCA_031362295.1 Chloroflexota bacterium | reverse complement strand
GATCCATCGATGCCCGGCTGGGTGCGCACGCTCCAGCCACTGCTATCCGGCGTGATCACTGTCGACAACCTCGAATATGTGCGGCGCGACGCGTTCTTCACATGCTTCCGCGTTGGCATCTACGTGGAGCGGCTGAGGCGCTACGCGTACGTCTCGGAGCAAGGGCTGACGCTGTACGAGCCCGGGGTCGCGGCCCTCGAGGGCTTCCTGAACGCGCGGATGCTGCTGTACCAGGCGGTGTACTTCCATCGGACGGTCCGGGCGATCGACCTCGACCTCGCGGAGGTCTTCCAGCCATCGATCGCGGCGCTGTTCGGCGACGATTCTCCGGCCGATCGACTGCGCGACTACGTGGACCTCGATGAGTACGCGCTCCTCCACCAGGCGGCTCGCTGGGCGCGCGGCGAGGACGTCGCCGCCGACGGCGCCGGTACCAAGCCTGGCGATGCGCGCGTGACCCGGTCCGTTGCCGATGGCTGGCGCGGGATCCTGCTCCGCCGCCCGGGCTGGCGCGCCGACGCGGAGGTTCGGGCGTCGTACGAGGACGGGGCGTTCCCGACCGCGGAGGTGGCCGCGCTCGGGGCCGATGCGCCGGGTCGCGTCGCTATCGACCTCGCCCTGGTGGACGCCCGGATGGGCGATGCGGCGGCGAGTCGCGCCCTCAGCGTGGAAGGCCGCGACGGGGCAATGATCCCGTTGTCGCGCGCCGTCGCCCGCGTTCCCGGGTGGGCCCTGATCGCTCGCCGCTACCGGCGGGTCTGAGCGGGCTCCTCGCCGCTACCTACGGGCCGCCGGCGCCCCAGTTCCAGGTGATGGAGCCGACCTCGAGTGGCGGCAGCACCGAGAGCGGATCAATGCGGACGAGCGCCAGTCCTGGCAGTTTCAGGCGCGCGGCGATCGCCGGGTCCAGCGTCATCGTGCGGCGCTCCAGCGGGCTGAACAGCGCGTAGTGCAGGTGGCAGCCCGTGGCGTTTCCGGTCTGGCCTTCGTAGCCGATGAGGTCGCCCGCCAGCACGGCCTGCCCGGCCTCGACCGCCGTCTTCGCGAGGTGGACATACAGGCTCCGATAGCCGTTGCCGTCGTCGATCACGACCACGATCGACAGCCGGCGCCACTCGTTGTTCTCGGTGGTGCGCGTCCGGTACGGCTCCAGGTCGCCGACCCAGCCCGTGTACGCCTCGTAGCGGCGACCGGCAGCGAGCACCACGCCATCGTGCGCGGCCGTGATCCGGGCCCCGCAGAAGTTGGAGATGTCGAGGCCCTCGTGCAGCGGCTCGCCGTTCATCACGAAGCTGCCGGGCCGGCCGATCCCGAAAGCATTCGTGATCCGGGCGTTGGTGAGCGGCCAGCGATACCCGATGAGGTCCGACGGGGCCGTCGGCGCGGTCGTGAGGTCGCTCCAGTTGCCCAGGGGCACCTCGGACGAGAAGGGCACCGCGTCGCCGTGGGGCCCCATCGACGGTGTCGCTGCGGCCGCGGCCGCAACCGGCGCGCTCGGACCCGCGGAAGCGCTCTCGCCCGTGACCGCACCGGCAAGGTCCGTGGTCGACGAAATGCCCGGCGGCCAGACGGCGATGACCGAGAGGGCGGCGACCAGCAGCCCGATCGCGGCGGCGCCCGCGCTGACATCCCGGAGCGCTCGTCCCGCCCGGCGGGGTGAGGCGAACCGGGCGGTGGGATGCGCGTGGTCGAAGGGTCGGCTGCGCGCCTCCCGGTCTCGAAGCGGGCTGATCGCCTAGCCCTTCGCCCGCATCTTGTTGCCCTTGGCGTCGTGCGTCAGTTCCGCGAGCCCGAGGGCCTCCATCAGCGGCGGCATGTACATCCCGAACCTCCCGCGATAGCCCTTGCGGGTTCCGTACCAGCCACCGACGGGGTTCGATGGGTCTCGACCCCACGCCTCGACGGTGCCCGGCTTCGCGTCCTTCTGCTCGTCCGCCGCCCCGAGGTCCATCCAGTCGCCGTGGGCCTTCAGCGCGGCGTGAAGGTCCTCGATGGCGCGCGCGTCGTACTTCAGCTGCGTGGAGCCCACCTGGCAGACGATGACCGGCGGGCTCGCCGCCTCATCCCGGTACATCAGGTATTCGGAGGTCCCCGGCGGTGTCTTGAGGACCCACGGATCCGCCTTCGTTCCGCTGCCTGTCGCCATGGTCGTCCTCCCGGGAGTTGCCGGCACGGGAGCGAGCGCCGACGCTCCAGCCACGATAGCCCGCCCGAGTCGGCCGCGTGGGTACCCTGCGGTACCCTTGCGATCCGCGCCCGTAGCTCAGTGGATCAGAGCATCTGACTTCGGATCAGAGGGTCGGGGGTTCGAATCCCTCCGGGCGCGCCACACCAACCTGGTGGGGGGACGTTCACGCGCTCGTTCGACGCGACCGTTGCGTTACGGGCTGAGTGCGAGGGTTCCAGTGTTCACGACGGCCGACAATTGGCCACCAACAGAGAATTTGTAGTCTGTGTTGGCGCAGTTGAAGTCGAAGACTCCGCCCGACGGCGAGACAGGCAGGCCAATGGGGATGTCGGCGTCGCAGCCGAACGTCGAATACTGAAACCTGTCGAGGTCCTTGGCGACGTAGTCGACGATGGCTCTGCTCGGTTCGCAGCCACCCAGGATGCGATGGGTGCCGTTGTACCCGAACGTAAAGTTCAGACGTATCGACCGTGGCGCCAGGCTGCCTGTCGAATATTGCGCAATGATCCTGCCGCCGTACGTGCTGAACTCTCCCGCCGCCTCCCCGTGATCCTCTTCGGAACACAAAGGGTCCGTCCCAGCGCCGGTGTAGTCGGACCCATATGTCAGCCATGAGCCATCGTCTTGAAAATCGATGACGGGACCAGTAGTCGGACTCGAACTCCGGAGTCGAACCTGGATGAACAGGATCTCTTCCAGCGTATGAGCGTAGCCATCCGGGTCATTCTGAAGCCAGCGCTTGAACGCGAGATCGCCGGTGAGGGTCTGGCTTGCAGGTGCCGTCGCGATGTCGGTCGGCTGGGCTGTGTTGAGCGTCGGAACCGGCCCGGTTGCGGGTGCGCTCTCCGGCGGGTCTGGTGGAGGGCTTGAGGACGCCGGGCCCTGGGCGCAGCCGAAGACTGTCATCAGGACCGCCGTGAACATGAGCGCGGATGGCCAACGGATGAACACAAGCGGCCCTCCCTACCTGGCAGGTTGCAACGCGAAGGACGCGCGGGACGCGACCGGACGGGGGCACGACAGGGACGCGTACCTCAGCGTAGACGAACCGGCCTCGCCCAACCGCGCAGGGAGCCGAGACGCGTTGCCCGGATCGGCTTCGAGGCCGGGGATACCAAGCCAGCCCTGCGCACGTCCGCAGGACTGCCAGTCAGCGCAAGTGCGGCCGTAC
>JANLSG010000030.1:0-7253 GCA_031362295.1 Chloroflexota bacterium | reverse complement strand
GCCCGTCGCCCGGCCCGAATGGGTGCCGATCGGAGCCGAACCCGGTGCGGGTCATGCCGGTGCCCGCGAGGCGCAGCTCCGCGAGCGCGAGGTCGTCCGGGCGCGTGATCTTGAGGTTCGCGGCCTCGCCGGGGACGGCGTGGACGGCGATGCCTGCCGCCTCCAGCAGCGCGGCCTCGTCGGTGAGCTCGGTGGCGGCATCCGGCGAGACGGTCGCGAGGGCCTCACGAAGCACGTCCCAGCGAACGCCCTGCGGCGTCTGTGCGGTGGCGGCACCGGTTCGATCCACGGTGCCGGCGATCAGGTCGCCAGCCACCCGCTTCAACGTCTCCGTCACAGGGAGGACAGGAATCGCGGCGCCGTGCTCGGCCGCGGCGCGCGCGACCGCATCCACGAGGCGCGGCGAGACCAACGGTCGCGCACCATCGTGGACGAGGAGCACGCGCGAACCGTCCGCATCGTCGAGCGCCCGGATCCCGGCCGCGACGGATTCCTGGCGACGGGCGCCGCCTGCGACCACGGCAACGACCTTTGCTGGCAGCCACTCGGGGCGCGGGGCAGATACCTGCTCGGCGGTGCGAACGAGGACGATCCGCTCGACCAGTGGCGATGCCGCGATCGCGGCCAGTGACCAGGCGAGGACCGGCCGTCCCGCGAGATCGGCAGCGAGCTTGTCAGCGCCGCCCATCCGCTCCGAGCTGCCGGCGGCGACGACGACCGCGTCGGCGACGATGCCGTCCACCAGGTCAGCCCTGTCGCGGGTGGGCGAAGACCATGCGGCCGGCCACCGTCTGGAGCACGCGGGTCACGGTGACGTCGACCTCGGTGTCGATCGCCTTGGCCCCGCCCTCGACCACGACCATCGTCCCGTCGTCGAGGTAGCCGACGCCCTGGCCCGCGTCCTTGCCCGGCTGGATGACGCGCACCTTGAGGTCCTCGCCGGGCAGGAGCGCGGGCTTGACCGCGTTCGCGAGCGAGTTGACGTTCAGGACGCGCACGCCCTGGAGGTCCGCGATCCGGTTGAGGTTGAGGTCATTCGTAAGCACCGCGCGGCCGTTCTTCTTCGCCAGGGCGACCAGCTTGGAGTCCACCTCCGGCGTACCGGGCACGTCCTCGTCGATGACCTGAACCGGGGTCGTGCCGGCCTTGCGCATGCGCGCGAGGATCTCGAGTCCGCGCCTGCCTCGAGTCCGACGCAGCGAATCCGAGCTGTCGGCCAGGCGCTGGACCTCGTCAAGGACGAAGCGGGGCACCTCCAGGATGCCGAACAGGAAGCCGGAGTCCGCGATGTCGGCGATCCGGCCGTCGATGATGGCGCTGGTGTCGACGAGGATCCGCGGCATGCCGCTGCCCTCGCCGTCATCGAGGGGACGCCGGATGAGGCCCATCGATTCGGCGGCGGTGATCAGGTCGTGCCGCTTGGCCACCGTGAGCCCGACCATGCCCAGGCCGAAGAAGATCGAGATGCCAATGGGCGCCACGGCCCCGATCGGCCCGTCGATATTCGACAGCGGCAGGCCGACGAGCAGCCCGAGCAGGAGCCCGAGGAACAGCCCGATGATCGCGGTCACGAATTCCGCGGTCGAGAGCTGCTGTACCGCGCGCAGGGCCGTCATCGCCGGGATGACCGTCAGGTACGGCAGCAGTGTGAACCCGAGCACGATCCAGGCGACCACCCAGCCGAGCACGAGCAGGGGGGCACCCGGGACGGGCTCGAAGACCGCCAGCTGCGCGATGACGAGTGTGATTCCGATCAGACCGCCGAGGGCGGCGCCGAGGAATCGGATGGTTCGGATCACGGGCCGGTCAGCCTAGCACCGGCCTCACGGGATCGACCGTCATGACCGCGATCGGCCCGGCTCGCTTGCCAGACCCCAGCGACGCGGCGACGGCATCGCCCAGTGTCGCTGCCGGAACCAGGAGGATTCCCGGAACGCTCGGCCTGGATCCGGCGCGTCCGGCGGGCACGATCGCCCGCCCGAATCCGAGCCGTGCCGCCTCCCGGAGTCGTCTGTCCAGCCCGGAGACGGGCCGCAGCTCGCCCAGCAGGCCAACCTCCCCCATCGCGACGGTGCCCGGGTCGATGGGCCGGTCGCGCAAGGACGACGCCAGCGCGAGGGCGATCGCAAGGTCGAGGCCAGGCTCGGACACGCTCACGCCGCCGGCGAGATTCGCGTAGACATCGTGGCTTCCGAGCGCGACGCCGGCCCTCCGGCCGAGGACCGCGAGGAGCAGGGCGAGCCGGGTCGGGTCGATCCCCGATGCGCGGCGGGCTGGTGTCGAGTAGCCGGCCGGCGAGACGAGCGCCTGGACCTCGATCAGCAGCGGCCGACTCCCCTCCAGCGTTGCGGCGACCACGCTGCCGGGCGCGGCACCTTCGTGGTCCGCAAGAAACGCTCGGCCTGGGTCCGCAACCTCGCGAAGGCCCTCTTCACCCATCTCGAACACGCCCAGCTCGTCCGTCGAGCCGAACCGGTTCTTCGTCGCGCGCACCAGGCGCATCACGCCGCCGCGCTCGCCCCCGAGCTCGATCACCGCGTCCACGAGGTGCTCGAGCGTGCGCGGGCCGGCGATCGAGCCGTCCTTGGTCACGTGGCCCACGAGGACGACGGCGATCCCCTCCCCCTTCGCGAGCTCCATCAGCCGGAGTGCGGATTCGCGCACCTGGCCGACGCTGCCCGCCGGGCCATCCAGCTCGTCGACGGTCATCGTCTGGATCGAGTCGACGACGACGAGCGCGGGGCGCCGGGCCCGTGCCGCCTCGGTGATCGCGCCGACCTCGCTCGTGGCCAGCACGGCGATGGCGTCCGCGGCCGGTCCCGAGCCGAGTCCGAGACGGGCCGCGCGCAGCCGGATCTGGCCCGCGGATTCCTCGCCGGTCGCGTACAGCACGCCACCTTCGGCGAGCGCGACCCCGCCGGCAACCTGGAGGAGCAGCGTGGACTTCCCGACGCCGGGCTCGCCGCCGATGAGCAGGAGCGACCCCGGCACGATCCCGCCGCCGAGCACGCGGTCCAGCTCGGCCATGCCGGTGCGCAGGCGCTCGGTTGGGCCGTCGGCGGCGGCGGACAGCGCGACGGGCTGCGGCGCGCCGGCGATCCCGCGCGCGGCGGGCCGCGACGTGCGCTGACGCGCGGTCACGACTGTTTCGACGAGGGTGTTCCAGGCCTGGCAGGAGCGGCACTGGCCTTCCCAGCGCGCGAAATCGGCGCTGCACGCCTGGCACACGAACCGGCTCTGGGAACGAGCCATCCCCGGCCTACGAGACTTCGACGGGGGTCTTCTGCTCCGCGGCCTGGATCAGCAGGCCGTCGTCACCGTTGCCGTCCACCACGATCGTCGACCCGACCGGATAGCGGTTGAGGAGCAGGTGCTCCGCGAGCACGTCCTCGATGAGGTTCTGGATCGTGCGGCGCAGCGGGCGGGCGCCGAACGCCGGGTCCCAGCCGAGCTTGATCAGGTGGTCCTTGGCCGACTGGGTGACCTCGAGTTCCATTCCCTGGGCCTTGAGCTGATCGCGCACCCGCTTGAGCATGAACTCGACGATCTCCCGGATCTCGTCGACGGTCAGGCTGCGGAAGACGATGGTCGCGTCGATGCGGTTGAGGAACTCCGGCCGGAAGCTGGTCTTCAACTCCGCCGTGACCTTGTCCTTCATCAGCTGGTAGGACGTCTCGCGGCGCCCGCCGCCCTCGTCGTCCGCGACCGGCCGGAAGCCGAGCGAGGAGTTCGTCTGGAGCTGCCTCGCGCCGAGGTTGGAGGTCATGATGATGATCGTGTTCCGGAAGTCGACCCGGCGGCCCTTGGCGTCCGTAAGCTGCCCGTCCTCGAGGATCTGGAGGAGGATGTTGAAGACCTCCGGGTGGGCCTTCTCGACCTCGTCGAGGAGCACCACGCAGTAGCTCTTGCGGCGCACGGCCTCCGTCAGCTGCCCGCCCTCGTCGAACCCGACGTAGCCCGGAGGCGCCCCGACTAGGCGGCTCACGTTGTGGCGCTCCATGAACTCGCTCATGTCGATCTTGATGAGCGTGTCCTCGCTGCCGAACATGAACTCGGCGAGGGCCTTGGCGAGCTCCGTCTTCCCGACGCCGGTTGGGCCGAGGAAGATGAACGAGCCGATGGGGCGCTTGGGATCCTTGAGGCCCGCGCGCGCCCGGCGAACCGCCTTGGCGACGATGTCGATCGCCTCCTGCTGGCCGACGACCCGCTGGTGCAGGGCATCCTCCATGTGCAGGAGCCGCTCCGACTCGGCCTCCGAGATGCGCGTGACCGGGATGCCGGTCCACATCGCGACGACCTGGGCGATCTCCTCCTCGTCGACCTTCGGCGCGTCGCCGGCGATCGTGGTCTGCCACTCCGCGCGGAGGGTGTCGACCTTCTCGCGGAGGGCCGCCTCGTCCTCGCGCAGCTTGGCCGCGGACTCGTAGTCCTGCGAGTTGATGGCGCCGTCCTTCTCCTTGGTCAGCTTGTCGAGCTCGCGCTGTGCGTCGCGCAACGCCGGCGGCGCCGAGGAGTGGCGAAGGCGGACCCGGCTGGACGCCTCGTCGATGAGGTCGATCGCCTTGTCTGGGAGGTGGCGATCGGTGATGTACCGGATCGACAGGTCCGCGGCGGCCTTCACGGCGTCGTCCGTGATCGTGACCTTGTGGTGCTGCTCATAGCGCTCGCGGATGCCCATGAGGATCTCGATGGTCTGCTCGAGCGTGGGCTCCTCGACCATGACCGGCTGGAAGCGCCGCTCCAGCGCGGCGTCGCGCTCGATGTACTTGCGGTACTCGTCCAGCGTGGTCGCGCCGATGCACTGCAGCTCGCCGCGGGCGAGTGGCGGCTTGAGGATGTTCGCGGCGTCGATCGCGCCCTCGGCGGCGCCCGCGCCCACGAGCGTGTGCAGCTCGTCGATGAAGAGCACGGCGTCGTTGGTGTTCCGGAGCTCCTCGATGATCTTCTTGAGGCGCTCCTCGAACTCGCCGCGGTACTTTGTGCCCGCGACCAGCGAGCCGATGTCCAGCGTGAGCACGCGCTTGTTGAGCAGGATGTCCGGGACGTCGCCGGCGACGATCCGATGCGCCAGGCCCTCCGCGATCGCGGTCTTGCCGACGCCGGGCTCGCCGATGAGTGCCGGGTTGTTCTTCGTCTTCCGGCCCAGGATCTGGATGACCCGCTCGATCTCCTTCTCGCGCCCGATCACGGGATCGAGCTTGCCGGCGCGCGCTGCCTCCGTGAGGTTGATGCCCAGGGCATCGACGGTCGGCGTCTTGGAGGTACGTTTTGTCTCCTGCGCCGGCCCGACAGAGGACGACTGTGACAGGACGCGGATGACCTCGTGGCGAACCTTGTCCAGGTTCACGCCGAGGGACTCGAGCACGCCTGCGGCGATGCCCTCGCCCTCGCGGACGAGGCCCAGGAGCAGGTGCTCCGTGCCGATGTAGTTGTGTCCGAGGCGGCGCGCCTCATCGATGGCCAGCTCGATGACGCGCTTGGCGCGCGGGGTGAGCCCAACCTCGCCGACGACCGGGCGGTCGCCGCGTCCGATGATGAACTCGACCGCGGTTCGGACCTTGGCCAGCTCGACGTTCATGTTCTCGAGCACGCGCGCGGCGACGCCCTCGCCCTCGCGCACCAGGCCGAGCAGCAGGTGCTCCGTCCCGATGTAGTTGTGGTTGAACCGCTGCGCCTCGTCCTGCGCCAGCGTCAGGACTTTTCGCGCCCGGTCAGTGAACTTGTCGAATCGCTCCATGAAGTCGAACGCCCGTTCCCCTTTGTGCGCCTTTCTGGCGCTGGCTGATCCTAGCACGCGATCGGGCCTGATCAGCCCTCTCCGCAAGCGTGGCAGATCAAGGTTTCGCTACGAATCACCCGATCGGGTCAGGCCCCAGGACGGTTTCGGGCGCCGTCCCCCGAGGGGAGCCGGCTACGGTGCCGGCTGCTCCTCGTCGGTGGCCGGCTCGCCTGCCTTGGCGTCGGGCTGCTCGGCGTCGGCGGCCGGCGCGTCGGCGGCCGGCGCGTCGGCGGCCGGCGCGTCAGCGACAACCTCCTCGGCGACAGCCTCGTCGGCCACGGGCTCTGGAGCCGTTTCCGGCTCGGGGGCCGCTTCAGCCTCCGAAGCCGCTTCGGGCTCGACGACGGCCTCGGCGACCGCTTCGGGCTCGACTGTTGCCTCGGGCTCGGGCTCGGCGGCGGGCTCCGCGGCGGGTTCGGCCTCGACGGCCTCGGCGACCGCTTCGGGCTCTGCGACGGCTTCCGGCACGACCGCGGGCTCGGCCTCGACGGCCTCCTCCAGTGCTTCGGGTGCGACGTCGGCTGTCGCCGGCGCTGCATCGTCTGCTTCGGTCGCCTCGTCGCCGTCCTGTGCCTCTGCACGCGCGAGCTGCTCGCGCACGCCGGCGAAGGCCGCGGCCAGGGTGGTGTCGATCCCGCCCTCGGGCTCCTGGACGGCATCCGACGCGCTGTACGGGCGCGGGCGGTCGCGATCCTGCCGTGGGCGTCGGTCGCCTCGCTCCGCGCGCTCGGGGCGCTCGGCTCGTGGCGCGTCGCTGGTATCGGCTTCCGCGGTCGTCTCGACGGCCGGTCGTGCCGGCACCGAGAGCTCCTCGGCCTGCTTCAGGCTGAGCCCGAGGCGATGGCGCTCGGAGTCCAGGCTGATGATCCGGAGCTTCAGCGCCTGGCCCTCGTGCACCACGTCACCCGGGTGGGCGACGCGCTGGTTCGAGAGCTCGCTGATGTGGATCAGGCCCTCCAGGCCGTCGCGCACACGCACGAACGCCCCGAAGTTGACGAGCTTGGTGACCGTGCCGTCGATCACGTCCCCGACCTTGAAGTCGGCGACCGTGGAGTGCCACGGGTCCGGCTGGAGCCGGCGGATCGACAGGCTGATGCGGCCACGCTCGTGGTTGATGTCGATGACCTCGGCCTCGACCTCTTCACCGACGCGGTAGCCGCCCTCGGGGTTGTTGACCTTGTTCCACGAGAGCTCGCTCTTGTGGACCAGGCCGTCGATCCCACCCAGGTCGACGAACACGCCGAACGGCGCGATCGACCGGACGTGACCGGTGACCTTCTGGCCGACCTGGAGGCTGCTGAAGAGCTCGTCTCGCTTCTCGCGTCGCTCCTCGTACAGGGCCACCTTCTCCGACAGGATCAGGCGGTTGGCCTTGCGGTTGACCTCGAGGATCTTGAGCCGCAGCTTCCGGCCGACGAACGGCTGGAGCTTCTCGGCGATCTCCTGCGCGGCGTCGCGCGGCTGGTCGTTCTGG
>JANLSG010000012.1:0-5242 GCA_031362295.1 Chloroflexota bacterium | reverse complement strand
CGCGCTCCGGGTAGAGCGCCTCCAGGGCGTCGCCGACCTGGCCGTGCAGCTCCCGTCGCTCCTGCTTCAGCAGCGAGCCATAGGCGGCGTCCTGAACCAGCGCGTGGCGGACCAGGTACTCGAGCTCCGGCATCAGGGTGGCGACCTGGACCAGTCCCTTCTCCTGGAGGGTGTCGAGCTGCGTGTCGGTCATGGTCGTTGCTCCTCGATGACCCGCTCCAGCACGCGGACAGGGAACTGGCGCCCGATGACGGCGGCAATCCGCAGGCTCCGCTTCGCCGAGTCCGAGAGCTGGTCGATCCGCGCCAGGAGGAGGCCGTGGAGGCTCTCCGGGATCTCGACGCCGCCGATATCCCCGGTCGCGACCCATCGATCGCCCTCGGCGACGATCACGTCCCGCTCGATCAGCATCCGCACGACCTCCTCCACGAAGAACGGGTTGCCCTCGGCGCGAGCCATGATCACGTTGCGAACCGGATCTGGTAGCGACTCGATCTCGAGGAGGTTCGAGACGAGGCTCCGACTGTCGGCATCGGTCAGCGGCTCAACCTCGATCTCTGTCAGCGTCGCGCCGAACAGGCCGCGCGCATCGGTGAGGAGCGCCCAGCCGGCGGAGTCGGTCTCGCGCCGCATCGCACAGACGAGGAGGATCGGGAGCTGCGTCGCCAGCGGCAGGAGCTGGGTCGCGACGGCGATCGATGCCGGGTCCGCCCAGTGGATGTCCTCGCAGACCACCACGAGCGGCTGCCGGGCCGAGAGGCTGCGCAGCAAGCGATGCGTGGCCGCGACGTAGCGGCTCTGGAGGATGTCCGGCTCGATGGCGTCCGGGCCCGTCTCGTCCGGTCGCCTGGGCAGGCCGAGGAGGTGCGCGAGGTAGGCCGCCGTGTCCGCGAGCTCACCCTCGTTGTCACCGAGGAGCTCGCGCAGCGCCCCGTCGAGGGTGGCGCGCGCCTCCGCTTCGGGCGCGGAGAAGGAGATGCCCAGGATCGAGCGCACGAGATCGATGAGCAGGTGGTAGGGCAGATTCCGACCGTAGGAGACGCAACGGCCCTCCACCCAGAGCGACGGGCTCGGCGAGTCCGTGGCCGTCGCGACGCGCTTGAGCTCCGCGAGCAGCCGGCTCTTGCCGATGCCCGGCTCGCCGACGACGAAGGCCGCCCGGCCATGGCCGGACCGCACGACCTCGAGCAGGCTGCCGAGTCGCTGCAGCAGTGCATCGCGCCCGACCATCGGGCTGTCGAGGCCTACGGACTCGAGGCCGCGCCGCCTGGCCGGCGCCGCCTTCCGCCCGATGACCCGGTAGGCCTGGATGGGCTCAGCCTTGCCCTTGACCTGGATCTCGCCCAGATCCGCCAGATCGAAGGTGTCGCCGGTCAGCCGGCGGGTCATCTCGGTGATGACGATCGTCGACGGTTCGGCCGCCGTCTGCATGCGCGCGGCGACGTTGACCGCGTCGCCAAGGGCCGTGTACTCGTAGCGCAGGTCAGAGCTGATATTGCCGACCATGACCGGGCCGCTGTTGATGCCGGCACGGATCCGGAACTCGATGCCGTGGGTGCCCTTGAGCTGGCGCGCGAACTCAGCGGTCGATTCGAGCATCTCCAGTGCCGCGAAGATCGCGCGTTCCGGGTCGTCCTCGTGGGCGATCGGGGCGCCGAAGAACGCGAGCATCGCGTCGCCCTGGAGCTGAGCGATCGTGCCCTCGTAGCGGAAGACCGCCCGCGACATGAGGTCGAACGCCTCATTGATCATTGCCGTCCACTCCTCGGGGTCCATCTGCTCCGCGAGGGTCGTGGAGCCGACGACGTCAGCGAAGAGCGCGGTGACGGGCTTGAGCTCGCCGGTCAGCTTCGCGGCGCGCATCTTCTGGATGAGCGGCGCGGGGGCGGTCGCGGTCAGCCGGGAGTGCGTCGCGGCATCGCTCTCCGTCGCCGCGGCGAGCGCCAGGCCGCAGTTGGCGCAGAACTTCGCGTCCGGGGCCACGCCGGCCTCGCACCGCGGACAGCTGCGCGGCGGCGAATCGACGGTCATCAGCTCGCCATCGTACCGCGCTCGCGCGCCGGCGCCGGGTTAGGGTCGGATGCTCTTGCTGACCACGCTCACGCTCGTCTTCGTGAGGTGGATTCGGGTCCAGCCGCGGTTGTTCGACTCGTTGCTCTCCAGGAATCGGCCGCTGGTCTCCCACGGGGGGTCCGCGATGATCTTGATGAAGTAGTCGCCGCTCGGCAGGCCTGTGATATCGATCCATTGGAAGGCGATGTTGGAGCGATAGATATCGCCCCACTTGACCTGCATGCCCATCGGCACCGTGCCGCTCGGCGAGGACTGGCAGACGTAGTTCTCGCTGTTGTATCGGGACGGCTCCGTCGAGCCGTACGGGTAGCTGTCGAGAAAGCAGAACCCGGTCTTGGCGGTCTTCAGCAACGTGGTGCCGTGCAGGTTCTGGAGCTTGAACCACTGCACGTCGAGGATGTGCCAGTGGTTGTGCCCGTCGGCGGCCCACTTCATGGTCGCGGTCGTATTGCGTTCCTTGTACGTGCCGTCCGATTGCAGGATCTGCTGGCGAACGTGGAGGGTGTCGCCGATGTTCGCGCGCCCGTCTGTCGCGTCGTAGCCGTAGAGCTGGAACGGTCCGGCACCGATGTTCACGACCACCGTGGAGAAGCGGAGGAGTCGCCGGCCCGTGCTGGACGTCTCGAGCCGGACGTCGAACGGCGGCACGACGGCCAGGTCGGGCAGCTTCGCGGTCACCGCCGCATCGACGGGCGTCACCGCCGGCCCGAAACCGATCGTCACGACCAGCGCGGCGAACGCCATGAACAGCAGCCTGGTCCGTTGCACGCGCCCATCATGCACGATCGGGAGCGCGTGGCCGTGGTACGGCGGTACGGGTCTCGGTCCAGGATTCCGCGGCCCATTCGCGGCAAACGGCCTCTCGGCCGGCGGCTCGTGCCGACGGCGGCGATCGGCGCCGCGCCGAGCTGCCTCGCGCCGAGTGCCTCGCAGCCCGCGGCCCGCACGTTGCCGGGAACTTCCTCCGAATGATCGCCAAGCGTGCAAATCTGGGCTTTTCCGGCGATTTCGGGCCTCGCCGGGTCGCCCGAATTGGCGCTCAGGCGAGCTGCCGGTTTGCCGTGAGCACGAAATGGCCCCGCGATCGCCCGCCGGTCCGATGTCCGGGCCGTCGGGTGCCCCAATTCGCCACGAAAACCCCGAAAATGATCCCTACGCGATCACGGACCGGCCGATCACGCGGCCACGAACGCCGATCGGATGGCCGATCGCCCGTTGGCCAGGACCTTGATCGTAACGAACGTTTGTTCTAAAATAGGCCATGCCCAAACCTCGCGACCAACGGGCGATGAACGTGCGGTACTACGCGGCGAACCGTGAGCGTGAGATCGAGCGGGTCAAAACGCGCCAGGCAGAGACCAGTGCATTCCTTCGCGAGTTGCGTGACGTTTCCTGCACCGATTGCGGTGGACGATTCGCCAGCCATCAAATGGACTTCGACCATCGCGACCCCAGTGAGAAGAAGTTCCCGCTCTGCGCCGGAAGAGCCGCGCTCAAGAACCGAGCACAGCTCCTTGAGGAGGCTGCCAAATGCGATGTCGTCTGCGCCAACTGCCATCGGCTTCGAACTCGTAAGCAACACCGCGAATGGCTCGCGACACGCACGCCATCGACCGCCCCTCGAACCGTGGAGAAGCGCGAGCGGTGGCGACATCACGCGGACGTCCTCGAACAGTTGAAGTCAGTTCCCTGTGCCGACTGCGGCGGGATCTTTGCTCAGTGTTCGATGGATTTCGATCATCGCGACGCGGCAACGAAAACACGGCCGGTGATGGGAATGATCAGCAATTTCGGGCTTGCGCGAATCCTTGTTGAGGTCGCGAAGTGCGATATCGTCTGCGCGAACTGCCATCGCCTACGGACGTTTGAACGGAGGTCGAGGCAGAGCGCCTGAGCGGGCGTAGCTCAGTTGGCAGCAGCGTCAGTTTTCCAAACTGAAGGTCGCGGGTTCGAGACCCGCCGCCCGCTCCAATTCCTCCCGTACCATCGCCGCGGTGGAGGGACGTCAGCTTCGAGGCCGTGACGCGATCGCCCTGGACCTGGTCGGGGTCGTGGGGCTGTGCGCGTTCGTTGGCGGCCTCTTCATGCTCCAAGCGTCGAAGAACCTTGGGTTCGATGCGGCCGCTGCGCTGAGCGGCGTCCTCAGCCAGCTCGCCGTCACGCTCCCGGCGGCGGTCCTCGTCCTGGCCGCGACGGCCCTCGAACTCGCCGCGGGCCTCGTGCTCGCTCGCGCCGTTCGGAACCGTCCGTTCGACTCCATCGCCGAGGCGCTCCTCGCCGGGATGGTGGCCGCGGTCCTGAAGGACACGCTGCTTCTCGGGTCGCTCGCCGCATTCGGGCTGTTCCGGGCGCCGATCCTGATCGGTATCGATGCGCTGCTGATCGCGGCACTGTGGCTGCCCGCGACCCGTCGCCATCTCAACCCGCTCACCGCCTTCGGCAGCTGGCGCGACGCGATCGGGAACATCGGTTCGTGGCCGGTCGCCGCGCTGGTGGCGATCGTCTGGGTCGGGCCGGTGATCCTCCAGCTCGCGAGCCCCGTCGTGCCATTCATCGACGTGCTCCCGAACTACGTCGGGCCCGTTGAGCACCTGCGGACGTTCGGCTGGTTCTCACCGCTGAGCGCGACGCAGTCGCCGATCATCGGGCCGTCGCGCACGGTCCTCGGCTACGACGCCCTCATGGGCTCGCTCGCAACCATCACCAACCTCTCCGGCGCCCTCGCGATCGCCGGGTTCATCCTCCCGCAGACGATCCTCGTCGCGGCCGGCGCCCACCGGCTGGCGAGCGCCCTTCGACGCGGCGACGCCCCGATTGGGCCATGGGCGCTGCTCGCATTTGCGCTCAGCCAGTCATTCGCCAGGCTCGCCGACGCCCGCGGGACGGTGGTGGTGGTGCCGCTGGTGTGCATCGGGCTCGCGATCGCGGCCGAGGCGCTTCGAGCGCGCACCGCGGGAGGCGCTGAACCTGCGACCCGCGCCGAACCAGGCGACGGCGACGAACTCCTCGCCGATCCCTGGCGCATCGGGCGTGGGGCGATCATCGGGCTGGCGCTCGGGTCAGCGACCCTCGTCCACCCCGTGATCGGCTTCTTCGCGATCGTGACCGTGAGCATCGCGGGCCTGTGGCGGCCACGCGAGCTCGCCGCGACGGCGTTCGTGGCGGCGCT
>JANLSG010000331.1:0-4830 GCA_031362295.1 Chloroflexota bacterium | reverse complement strand
GCCTCGAGGTCCTCGGCGAAGCCCATGTCCAGCATCTCGTCCGCTTCGTCGAGCACGACGACCGACACGCTCGCGAGCTTCAGGCTGCCGCGGGTGACGTGATCGACCGCGCGCCCCGGCGTCGCGACCACGATGTCCACGCCTCGATGCAGCTGGCGCAGCTGCACGCCGATCGGCTGGCCACCGTAGATCGGCAGGACGCGCGTCCCGATGCCCTCGCCGTAGCGGTGGATCGCCTCGGAGACCTGCATCGCGAGCTCGCGCGTCGGCACCAGGACGAGGCCAGCGATGTTCCCGTCCGCGCGCGCGCCGTCCCCGGCGGGCGCCGCGGCCAGCCGATTGAGCATCGGCAGCGCGAACGCCGCGGTCTTGCCCGTGCCTGTCGGGGCCTCCGCGAGCAGGTCGCGACCTTCCATGAGCGGCGGGATCGCCTCAAGCTGGATCGGCGTCGGCTCCTCGTAGCCGAGGATGCTGAGGGTGTCGAGGAGGCGCTGGTCGAGGCCCAGTGCCTCGAAGCCGATCGCTGCGGCTGGCGATTGCTCCTCGGTCCCTCTCGTTACTGCCTCCGCGGGGTGGGACAAGTTCGCGCGCGCGGCGCGCCGCTTCGCTTTCGAGGGCGACTCGGGGGCGCCGTGCTCCTCCGCTCGGGTCATGGCGTCGCGACGGTCGCGCCGAGCCGGCCGAACTTCTTGTCGAACGTATAGACAGGGACTGCGTCGTGCGCGCGAGCGGTCGCCGCGATCAGGGCGTCGGTGATTGGCGACGACACGTATGACCTGGCGCGAACCAGCGCATCGATCGCGTCCGACTTCGATAGCTCGATCGGCGCGACATTCGCCTTCGAGACGAGGTCGATGAGGCCTGCCGCTATGTCTTCGCGGGCGATGTCGTAATTGGATCGGAGCACATGGGCCGCTTCCGCCAGAACAATGACCGAGACGCCGATCTGCATTTCACCGTCGATAAGCGACGCCGCTCGCGCCGCTTGGTCCTTTGGGCTGCCGACGAGGTATCGGACCACCACTGAAGTGTCGACGCTGATCAAATGTCGCGGTCCGGATCCGGCGTCCTCTCCGCGAAATCGCGGATGACGGACCAATCCTCATCGTCTGGAATGCGCCGCACCTTGTTGCGGAGGATCCCCGCGAGCGATCGAACGTGAGGGGCCGGGACGAACTCGATGATCACTCGGCCGTCTTCGATGCGTTGGACTGCCTGGTCGCCGGCATAGACGCCAAGCTCCTCGCGGATCGCCTTTTCGATCGTGATCTGCCCTCGCTCACCAACCGTGCTCGTCATACGGGCTGCCTCCGGATGCATATTTGCCTCTGCCAAGTATGCATGAGCGCACGACAGTAGGTCAACGACATTCGGCGGGATCACGCGAAGGTCCCTTGCGTTCAGGGTCACCACGGTTGCCGCTGACGTCAAGGTCACCTGTTGGACCCTGCGCAGCCTACCGGTCGCCGATTTCCCCACGGCTTGTCGGGGCCGCTGTGACAGCGAAGGTGGCAAAGGCCTCGTTCATGATCGCGGTGCATCGGGAGAGCCGAGGCGGACCCGAGTGGCGGGTCTCGCCTCCGTACCGGGCTCAGTCGATGCGGAAGGTTGGGCACCGTGGACGTCGAGCGGGGCTGTCGGAGCAAGCAGGCGTATCTCTCCAAGGCGCAGGCGAAAGCCATCTCGCGCTCCATGAGCGCGCGCCATCGCGAGGCGTTCCACATCTACGCGTGCCCCAGCTGCCGGTACTGGCACGTCGCGCACATCCAGCCCGCGTGGCTGCGCGCGCGCGTCGTCGACAACTGGGAGCGCCCGGCGGTTCGGGTTGCCTGACGAGGACGAGCTCGAGATGGATGGTGAGGACCAGGCGGGCGTCGAGGACATGCTCCTCGTCGAGACGCTGATGGGCTGGGACGGCGACAGGTGCCGGTGCCCGGTCTGTGGTTGCGAGCGGTTCCTCGACGGGACGCACGACACGCTGTGCGGCGCGTGCCTGGTGGGCGATCATTGGCGGGCGAATGGCTGAGGACCGCGAGATCCAGATCTGGCACGGGCACGACCACAACGGGACGCGCTCCATGTCCGCGACCCTGTACGCGGATGGGCACCTCGGGATCGAGGGGCAGGACCTCGGCGAGGCCGTCAAGTTCTTCGGCGGCGACTTTACCGAGTACGAGTTCGCCTGGTCCGCGTCGGCGCCGGAGGTGCCGCGGATCGTGGAGCTGCTCGGGGGTCAGCCAGGCGACGACCCGCTCGGGTTGCTCACGGCCTGGTGCGAGGAGAACAAGGGCAAGGACCCGGGCGAATTCCTCAAGGCGAGCGGCGTCACGATCGGGTTCTGGAGCCGCATCGGTGAGTAGCGACCCGGCGCGATCAGGCGTCGGCGGGCAGGATCGTGAATGCGCCACCCTGAAGCGGCGGCACCGTGCGAAACGCTCGCTGATCGAACGACAGGATTCGCCGCGTGTCCCGTTGCGCCGCGACGACGATGGCTGAGGGCAGACAAGTTGCGTTTCTGGTGTTTGCGATGGTAGGCTCCCGTTCATGACGCAGCTGATTCGGACGGGAACCGCGGCAAGGATGCTGGGCACATCGCGCCAGCATGTCGTGGACCTGGTTGCTCGAGGAACGTTGCGCAGCCATGGCACGGGCATCCACCGGCGCCTGGATGTTCGGGACGTCCAGGCCCTGCGCACGGCAGGAGTTCCCACTCGGGACGATCGTCAAAGCAGGTGGCTGCACACCGCGGTCGCTGGGCGTGTCGTCAAGGATCCTGCTGCAGCTCTCGCGAAGGCCCGGCGAAACTTGTCCACGATTCGCGCGGCGCATCTGGCTCCGGTGCCTTGGCTCGACGTGTGGGAACAGGTGATCGATGCCGGCGCTGAGGCAGTCGTGAGGGCGCTCGTGGCCGACACGGCCGAGTCGGCGGAGCTCCGCCAGAACTCCCCCTTTGCCGGTGTGCTGACGGACGCTGAGCGGCGCAAGGCCCTGGCCACGTTCCGCGCGGTTGACGCGAAGACGCGGGACGTATCGCCCTGAATCGCGAGCAGCTCCGGCATGTGCTCCGGGCAGCCTCGGACGTGGTCAAGGACGCGGACATCCTCATCATCGGAAGTCAAGCGATCCTCGCGTCAAGGGACGAGTCGGAGCTGCCGATCGAGGCGACACGGTCGATCGAGGTGGACCTCGCGTTCTTCGACGATCCGGGCGATGCGCGCGCAGACGCCATCGATGGTGCGATCGGTGAGCTGTCGCGGTTTCACGAAACCTTTGGCTATTACGCGCAGGGCGTGAGCGTGTCGACAGCGGTGCTGCCCGAGGACTGGGCGGCCCAGCTGGTCGAGGTGGACTCAACGGCGCCCGGTTCGCGTGTTCGGGCGTTGGGGCCGCACGATTGCGTCGTCTCGAAGCTGGTTGCGAACCGCGAGAAGGACCGAGCATTCGCCCGCGCCCTGCTCGAAGCCGGGATCGTCGACGCGGACGCGCTGGTGTCCCGGATCGAACGACTACCCCACACCATTGACGAGCCAAGGCGCCGCAGCATGGTCGCCTGGATCAAACGTTCGGCCGAGCGAGGCGCTCGTCATCGTGGATGACATCGCGCTGCCGTTGCGACTCGCGGGGGGTGTTTGGGGGCACCTTGTGGGAGATGCGGTGGGGGTGCCGTATGAGTTCCGGGAACCGCGCGCGGTTGGGGAGGTGCGGTTCGGCGAGACGGGGAGTCACGGGCAGCCGCCGGGGACCTGGAGCGATGACGGGGCGCTGATGCTGGCCCTGCTGGATTCGCTGCTCAACTCGACCGCAATGGGCGGTTTCGCTGGGAGTGGGTTCGATGCGGATGATCAGGGGCGGCGCGCGCTCGCGTGGTGGCGCGACGGGGCGTATACGCCGGATGGCCGCAAGTTCGACTGGGGCGGCACCACAGCTGAGGCCCTTCGGGCGATCGAGCGGGGGACGCCCGCGGAGGATGCGGGCCCAACGCACGAACGGTCGCAATCGAACGGCTCGCTGATGCGGATCCTGCCGCTCGCGCTGTGGGCGCACGGCGGCAAGCCGCGGGTGGATGCGGGCGCACTGGCGCACCTGGCCACTCGCGCGTCCCGGGTGACGCATGGGCACCCGGTTGCCCAGGTCGCATGCGCGGTCTACGCGAATCTCGCTTCCGAGCTGCTCCGAGGCGCGGAGTCGGCGGGAGCCCTGAAGGGGGCGATCGATGCCGTTCGCCATCGATATGGCCCAGGCGGCACCGCGCCGAGCGAGGCCTTCGCGGCGGCGCTCGACGAGCTCGTGGAGTGGCCGGCGAGCAACAAGCCCGAGGGTCGTGGTGGCGAGCTGAACGCGTTCTGGTCTGCCTGGACCGCGTTCGACGGTGCGTCGAGCTATCGCGAGACGATCGAGCGGGCGATCAAGTTCGGCAACGACACGGACACCACCGCGGCGATCGCGGGCGGGCTTGCCGGCATCCGTTGGGGGCTGGATGGGATTCCGGCGGAGTGGCTCGCGGGCATGCGCGGCCGTGAGATCGTGGAGCCGCTGGTCGATGGCTTGATCGGCGCCGGTGGCTGGCGAACGTCGACCTCGCACCCGATCCGGGTGGACTGGGTGGATCTCAAGGGAGTGCCGAATCTCGCTTCCGTGTCGGGTCGGCTCGGGATGACGTTCCTGCCGGGCAAGCAGTACCTGAGCGACTGGAGTGGCGAGTGGTGGCGCGACCTGGAGCGCGACGTCGCGCGCATCCGTGCCGACCACGGGTGCGATGTATTCCTGCTGCTCGTGGAGGACCACGAGCTGGAGCTCACGCGGACCACCGGCCTGCCGGCCGCCTTCGAG
>JANLSG010000322.1:0-24743 GCA_031362295.1 Chloroflexota bacterium | reverse complement strand
TCCACGGACGCGAGCATCGACTGGCCGCCCTGCTCCCCCACCCCGGCAGCCAGCAGGTCCGGGTGCTGCTCGATCGGCAGGAGGGTCGCGAGGAACGCGTCGCCGTGCATCGGGACGTCGAAGCGCACTTCCAGCGCCCAGGCCACGATCGCCTCGCCCAGATGGGCCGATGGCGGCCCGAGCGCCGGCGCGGGGATCGCGAAGGCCGCGCTGAACGTCTCGCCGGGCGCGAGGTTCGCGGGGATCGCCGGCTCCATGAATGGATCGGTCACGAACAGGTCGCCGTTCGCTTCCACCCAGGTCTCCGTGCGCTGCTCGCTGCCCGTGCCATGCGTCACCGACTGCCGCGCCTCCCGAATGCGCAGCCCCACGAGCCGCAGGTGCGCGGAGCGCGCCTGGATGCCACGCGGTGCCGTGAGCTCGATCCTGCCGCGGATGGGCTCCCCCACCCTGGCCGCGCCCTCGACGGTGATCGCGCCCGTCAGCGACCCATCTCCAGGTTTCAGCAGCTCCTCGGGGCGCACGTCGTGGAGAGGATGGTCGAATTCGGAGCCGGCGAGGCGCGAACCGTTGAGCGCATCGAACGGCGACGGCGCCGACCCGCTGTGGCCAAATGAAAACGTCATGCCGTCACCCTACCCGACCCGACAGGCAAAGTAGAGGTAGATCGGGATGTCCGCCGCAGCGTGGAACGCGAGCAGCAGCGTCAGCGAGCCGGTGCGCCGGGCGATGACGCCACCGATGAAGCCGACCACGACCATCGCGAGCATGATCGGAATCACCGCCTGGACTCCGACGAAGTCCTGGCCGGTGTGCGCCAGCCCGAACACGATCGCCTGTGCGAGGTTCGCCCCGGTAACGCCGAGCGCGGGGATCAGCCACACCCGCATCGCGCCGCGGTACGCGAGCTCCTCCGCGAGGGCGTTCGACCCGGCGAAGACGAGCGCCGGCAGGATCGCTGCGGGCTGGGAGAGATCCAACTGGTAGTTGCCGAAGAACGAGGCGCCAAATCGGCCGTCCCCGATCACCGTGGCCGCATAGATGGCGATGGGCGCCAGGACGACGAGGCCGACCATGGCCACGAGCCGGACGCGACGCGAGCCGCGGCGGAACCCGAGCTCGCCGAGCGACGCGCGGCGATCGAAGATGAGCGCGCCGATCGCGAGCAGCGCCACGCCGGCCTCGAGCAAGCGCCACAGCGCCGGCGGCGCAAGCAGGTTCGTACAGTCGACGAAGGCGAGCGACGCCGGCGGCTGCGGGAGCGAGCGCCAGACGAGGATCGCGACCACCGGCAGGACCGCCGCCAGCGCCGTGGACTTGTTCCGGAACCGGCGCGCGAGCAGGTACGCGAACAGCACCCCGATGAACACGAATGGAGCGGTCTCACGCACCACGGCGGCGAGGCCGATGACGGCCACGAGGACGATTGCCGGGAGCCGGGCGGAGAAGCTGGCGCGGGACCAGCCCTCGATGCGCCGGGGGCGCTTCCACCCAGGCGCCGCGCTCAGTGGAACCCTCCACATCGCGCCGGAGACAGCAAAACGCCCGAAGGGACCGCTGCGTCTCCTGGGCGGCCCACCTGTCCGATGCAAGCACCGGACCTGCTGTCGATGCGAGCATCGACCGGTCCGCCTCGGTGGCTCAGGGCTCCTCCGGGCAAGACGTAATGTACGGGCCGGGCCACGGATCCGGGAAGCGCCTTATCCACGAGATTCGGAGTTCGCAGGCCGATTCCGGTGCTCACGTCCACAGTCTGTCCACGAAAGACCAGCACGGCGAGCGGTCAGGAGGACGGAGCCGACGCAATCGTCACTTCGCGACGGCGCTCGACTCGCCGGACAGCGGACCGGTGCCAACCGCATTGACCGCCGCAACGCGGTACCAGTATTTGACGCCCTTTTTCGTAGCGGTGTCCCGATACGAGGTCACGAGCCCGACGGCGGCGTAGAACGCCTCAGTCCCGGCAGCAGTGCTGCGATAGATCCGGTAGCCGGTCACAGGCGTCCCACCGTCCGATGTGCCGGCCGACCAGCTGACCACGATGCCTCGCACCTTGTGCGGCGCAGCCAGGACGTTCAGGGGCGCGGACGGGGTGCCGAGCACAGTGGGCTGCGGCGTCGGGGTCAACGTGGGGGCTGGCGTCGGCGGCGGGGCCATCAGTGCCGCGACCGCGGTGCGCAGTGCCGGTAGCGTTCCGTAGAAGTACCCGCCCGGGCACTCGGTCGCGTTGACGTCGCGATGGCCGCTGATATTCGGGAAGACCTTCTGGGTTCCGTTGACCGGGTTGATGAACAGGCTCGAGCCGAATGGATCGATGCCGTGGCGATCGGCCTTCCAGGCCAGCATCCGTTCCATCGTCGATCGGGCGGCAGCCGTCGCGTCGACGGTGGAAAGTGTCCCCAGCAGGGCGATTCCCACTGTGCCCGAGTTGAAGCCCTGCGCGTGCGCGGCGGTGACGCCGTTGCCGTTCAGGTCCTCGCCCGTCGGCGATTCGCCCGGGGCGTATGGTCGGGACGACCTGCCCTCGTAGACCCTGCCTGCCTCATCGATCAGGAAGTTGTAGCCGATGTCGCCCCAGCCCTGCGTGATCGCGTGGTAGTAGTAGATCGACCTGATCGTGGCCGCCGGATTCGGATCGGCATTGCTGCCCGCCGTGTGGTGGACGATCAGTTTCTGGACCGGATAGAAGGCCGGGGTCCACTTCTCCGACCCGTCGGCATTGAACCGGAGCGATTCGTCCGCGCCCCACCCGGCGCGGGTGATGACCGTCGGCTGGCTGACAGCGCCGGCGGCAGACGCTGGGCCGAACCCGGGCGCCGAGACAGCCCAGCCGGTGCTATCGAGGGCGAGCACGGTCACGCGGGCGATCGGGCGGTCGGCGGTGATGCGCACGAACCTGGCCGCGCCCGAATACGTCACCGCGCCGTACGTCTCGCCGTTCCCGCGCTGCTCGCCGACCTCGTCGGGCTCGACGGCGATCGGGGTGTCGAACAGCACGCCATCGACGCTGAACGCCACCACCAGGCCCGCGTCCGGGTGGCCGCGCCAATGGAGGGCGACGTGCGATGCCTTCATCGGCAGCTCGACCACCCGCACACCGTCGAGCGCGACCGAGACTTCACGGGCGGCAACAGGGATCGGGTGGGCGGGCGACGCCGCGGCTCCGGGCATGGCCCCCAACGCGAGGGCGGTGACGACCATCGCGACGAGCGCCCATCGAGCGGGAGTGGCCATGGACATCGAGCTCCTCGAGCAGCGTGACGGAGCCGTGCCGAGGTCGGACATCGGCGCCAGCGGACGCGGCGGCTGCCCGCGAACCGTTACCGGATGGCGATCCCGAGCCTAGCACCAGGGAGACGAGCGGAGGCCTGGACGGCGATGGGCTCGTCGCGGAGAGCGAAGCTCCGGGCATAACGAAACGCCCAGAGGAACCGCCGCTTCCTTCTCGTACCCCCCTCGTCCCAAGCAAGCTCAGGTCGTGGGTGCCAGTGCAAGCACCGGCGGGTCCGTCAGGTTTTCGTTGGCCCCTCTGGGCAAGACGAAATATACGTGGGGGTCCTGGGGGTAGATAGGGACTTATCCACGAGTTTCGAAGATCAGGACCCTATTTCCGTGTTTCCATCCACAGCTCGTCCACGAAGTTCCGCCGCCAGGGCCGGCGCGACCCGCCCGTGAACGTGGACGTCGGTCCCCTGGTAGTCCAGCTCGATCGTCCCCCGCTCGCGCACGCGGGCCAGCAATTCCCCTGCCGTGTACGGCAGTCGGACGTCGACGTCCTCCCAGAGGGTCGCCAGCAGCGCAGACAGCTCCAGGCGCAGCGTGTCAAGCCCGAAGCCGGTCAGTGCCGAGACCAGCACGGTCCCCGCGACGGCAGGGCTCTCCCCTCCCCCGGCCGCGGCGGCCGGCGCGAGCAGGTCCGCCTTGTTCCACACGACGAGTCGTGGCTTGTCGCCGGCGCCGAGCTCGTCGAGGACCGCCTGCACGGTGGCGCGGTGCTCCGTGGCGTGGGCATCGTTCGCGTCGACGACTTCGATCAGCACGTCGGCGCGATTCACCTCTTCCAGGGTCGCCCGGAACGCGTCGACGAGCTGGTGCGGGAGCTTGTGGATGAAGCCCACCGTATCGGTGAGGATCGCGCTCTGGCCGTCGCCCAGCTTCACCTGCCTGGATGTGGGGTCCAGCGTCGCGAAGAGCTTGTCCTCCGCGAGCGTCACGATGCTGCCAACGAGCGAGTTCAGCAGCGTGGACTTCCCGGAGTTCGTGTAGCCGACGATCCCCACCGTCGCCACCTGCCGCCGATCGCGCCCGCGCGCCGCCGTGGTGCGCGCCTGGCGAACGTCCTCAACGCGCTCCTTCATCTTCTTGATCCGGTCGCGGATGATCCGGCGGTCCGTCTCCAGCTGGCTCTCGCCCGGACCCCGCGACCCGATTCCACCCTGGGTACGCGAAAGGTGCGTCCACAGCTTGGTCAGCCGCGGGAGCTGGTACTCCAGCTGCGCAAGCTCCACCTGGAGCCGACCCTCGTGCGTGCGGGCGTGCAGCGCGAAGATGTCGAGGATCAGCCGGCTCCGGTCGATGACCTTGACCTTGACCAGCTCCTCGAGGGTCTTCTGCTGGGTCGGCGACAGCTCGTCGTCGGCGACGAGCAGGTCGAAGCCCGTCTCCGACTTCGCGGCGACGAGGTCCTCCGCCTTGCCCTTGCCCACGTACCAGTGCGGGTCCACGTGCCGGCGGTTCTGCCACTCCGCCCCCACGACCTCCGCGCCGGCGGTCAGTGCCAGGTTCGCGAGCTCGGCGAGCGAATCCTCCGCGTTCCAGCCGTCATCGCCGCCGGTATCGACGGCAATGAGGAAGGCGCGCTCGACCGGCGCCTCGAGGTCGATGAGCTGGTTGCGAGTGGAGCGTGATGCAGCGGGCATCCGGAGAGTCTATTCGCGGACGCGTTTGCCGAACGTCGTCAGCCGTTCCTGGTTGGGCCTCCCTGTTTCCCGTCGGGCGTCTTTTCGAGATGGTCCCGTGCTCCTTGTGTCCCGGCAGGCCCCTATTCGAGATGGTTCCACTGAAGCGGAACCATCGACCGAGAGCCCCGTTTCGGGATCCCGCGACGTCGAGGGACCGACACCGGCTCGATTCGTGCGGCGGTCGCGACAGGTCAGTGGCCGACAGGTCGCCGGCGGCCGCGATCTGCTAAGTGCTGCCTCGAGACTTGCCAAGCGCAGCGCCGGACGTCGCCCCCGCCGCGCGCCGAAGCGCGTCGATCTGATCGGGGATGCGCGGTGCAGCCGGGGATTCCGATTGGACGATTCGGCCTCTCGTCGCGGTCGTTCCGCATGAGCGAAACCATCTCGAATCGGGCCGCGCCGGGAGACAACCCACGGCATCGTGGTTGGGCGATGTGGTCGGGCGCCATGCAGGGATCGTCCAGGTCCCGCCCGGGCGAGCAGGGCGCGCGTGCACAATTCGCCGATGACTGGTGACCGACTCCTCGGGATCGTCGGCGGCGTCGGCCCGGAGTCGACGATCGACTACTACCGCTCGCTCGTCGCCGAATACCAACGGCGTCGCCCGGATGGCTCGTTCCCGCGGGTCCTCATCAACAGCGTCGACGCGGGCACGATCTTCGGGCACATGCTCGCCGGCGAGCGCGAGCCAATTGGCGAGATCCTGCTCGGCGCGGTGCGCCAGCTTGCCGCGGCAGGCGCCGGCGTTGCCGCGATTGCCTCCGTCGCCACCCACATGGGCTTCGCGTACCTCCAGCCCCGTTCCCCCATTCCGCTGATCAGCATCCTCGACGCGATCTGCGGAGCGGCGGTGGCGCAGGGAATCCGCAAGCCGGCACTGTTCGCGACGCGCATGACCACGGAGGGTGCATTCTTCGCCGAGCCCTTCGAGCGCGCGGGCATCGAGCTGGTCCGGCCGGACGAGCCCGATCGCGCCTGGATCCACGAGATCTACATGGGCGAGCTGGTCCGCGGCGAGTTCCGGGACGAATCGCGCGCCCGGCTCATCGAGATTGCGACCGCGCTTCGGGATCGGGACGCCATAGACGGCCTGATCCTCGGTGGCACGGAGCTGCCGCTCCTCCTGCGCGAGCCGACGGTCGCCGGCATCCCCGTCCTGGACCCGAGCCGCATCCACGTGGAGGTCCTCGTCGACTGGCTGGTCGCCGACCCCGCATGACAGCCACGAACGTTTTCAAATGCTCGTGGCCGTGTACATCGGGCGGTCAATCAGCCGGTCGACCGGTGGATGGGCGCTAAAGGCTGCGCGGTGGCCTGTCGCCGGCTTGCGGTTCGGCAGGTGCGCCGGAATCGGCGATGACCCTGCCGTCGGCGAGCTCGATGACCCGGTCCGCGAGGTCGATGAGCATCGCGTCGTGGGTTGCCACGATGGCGGTGACGCCCTCGGTCCGCATCAGCTGCTGGAGCAGGACCATGATGCTGCGGCCGGTCTGGGAATCGAGCTGGCCGGTGGGCTCGTCGGCGAGGAGCAGCTCCGGCCGATTCGCGAGCGCACGGGCAATCGCCACCCGCTGCTGCTCGCCACCGGAGAGCTCGTGCGGCCGATGGTTGGCGCGCTCGCCCAGGCCCACCAGCTCGAGCAGCTCGTGGACCCGCTGGTCGCGCACCCGCGGATCGGTCCGCACGAGGCGGAGCGGCACCTCCACGTTCTCCGCGGCCGACAGGATCGGCATCAGGCCAAACGCCTGGAAGATGAAGCCCACCTTCGTCCGGCGGAACCCGATGAGCTTCGATTCCGGCAGCTCGGACACCGGCAGCCCGTCGACGTGGACGGTGCCGCGCGTCGGGCGGTCCAGGGCGCCGACCATCGACAGGAACGTCGTCTTGCCCGAGCCGGACCGCCCGCGCAGCGCGACGAGCTGGCCGCGGCCCACGCGGACGCTGACATCGCTGACGGCATGCACCACGCCGCCGGGCATTTCGTATTCGCGCGTCAGGTTCCGGGTCTCGACCATGGGCTTGACCGCGGCTACCAGGTCCGCGACGTCCGTCTCCTGCCGATTCGGACGCGCGTACTGGAGGTCACTCATCGGCGGCCCGATCGCGGTCCGGCCAGACGCTGATGTGGTTCGGCTCGAGGGTCAACCGGACGCGCCGCTCGAGGCCAAGGGCCTCCACGTGGGCGCGGGGCAGCTGCAGGCGTCCGACCCGATCGAGGACGGCGTACTCCTCGCTGATCACGTGATGGGCACCCTCGTCGGTGACCGCCCGCCGGCGCAGCGTCTCCGTGCTGGTCCGCCCGTCCCGGATCGCGATGGTTCGAGTGACCTGCTCGCTCACCAGCCGGTCGTGCGTCACGACGACGATCGTCACCCCGAGCTCCTGGTTCACCGAACGCATCAGCTCGAACACCTCGTGGGCCGTCGCCGAGTCGAGCTCGCCGGTCGGCTCGTCCGCGAGGAGAACTGCCGGGTCGTTTGCGAGGGCCACGGCGATCGCCACGCGCTGCTGCTCGCCGCCAGACAGCCGCTCCGGCCGGTGCTCTCCGCGCTCGGCGAGCCCCACACGGTTGAGCAGGTCTGCGGCCCGCGCCTCGCGCTCGTGACGCCCGATCCCGTTGAGCAGCATCGGCAGCTCCACGTTCTGGCGGGCCGTGAGGTAGGCGAGGAGGTTGCGCGCGGTCTGCTGCCAGACGAACCCGATGACCCGGCGGCGGTACTCGGTTCGCTCGCGACGGCCCATGTCGCCCAGGTCGTGCCCGGCCACGATCGCCCGACCGGCAGAAGGGACATCCAGCCCGCCGAGAATGTTCATCAGGGTGCTCTTGCCGCTGCCGGACGCACCGACGAGGGCAATGAACTCGCCCACCTCCACGAGGAGGTCCAGCCCCTGGAGCGCGACGACCTCCAGGTCGGCGACCTTGTAGATCTTGACCAGGTTCTCGCACACGATCTGGGGGCCATCGACCTTCGGCCGACGCGACCGCGGTGCCGTAGCGCCGGGCCTGGGACGCGTGGGTCGCGACGGTGCGGCGCGAGCTGACGCGCCACCCGTCGGCAGCTCCTCGATCTCGGCGACGTCGTCGGTCATGCCATCTCCATCAGGGTCAATCGTCGCCGACGCGGAGCGCGTCCGCCAGCCGGGCGCGCCGGGAGAGCCACGTGCCCAGGATGACCGCGGCCGCGACGACCGCCGCGAGCGCAAGGCCGATCAGCCCGATCGCGCCCCAGTCGACGGACAACGGCACGCCGCTGGTCCCGACGAAGGTTGCCAGGCCCAGGCCGGGCTCGCACAGGATGGCCACGCCGATGCCCAGCGCCACGCCGGGGACGATCGCCAGCAGGACGGGCGCCGCCTGCTCGATCACCGTGAGCGCCAGCGCCTGGCGGGCGCTGACGCCCAATGTCCGCAGGTACGCCAGATCACGCGTCCGCCGCGCCGCCGAGAGGACCAGTGCGCCAACGATCGTGAATGCCATGTACATCGCCGCCAGGACGAGGGCGATGCCGTAGCCCGTGCCGATCGCGGCACCCAGCGGCGCCTCGTGGATGGCCGCAAACGCGTCGTAGCGCGAGACGATGTGCACGACGCCACGCGACTCGGGGAAGACCTCCGCCACGCCTGCGGCTGCGTCGCCGGAGGCCCGGACCCAGAGGACCGTCGGCGCGAGCGGCTGCTCGGCGAGCGCCGCCTGCACCCATGCCAACGGGACGACGGCGAAGGCGGCACGTTCGCGGGTTCCGGGGAAGGTCTGGCGCGCCTCGACGAGCTGGAAGGTCATCGGATGGCCGTTGACCGTCATGCCGAACGTGGCGCCGGCCGAGAGCTCGACGCTGCCAAAGGGCCGCGTGACGGAGAGGATCGCGGGGATGGGGTTTTCCGCCGTGCCGATCGCCGCTCCCGCCGGGTCGGCGAGGAATGCGCTCGGCCATCGCGGCGCGGCGGCGGTCTCCGCCACGACCTGCTCGTACGCCTGCGCGTCGATGACGTCGAGGTAGATCGACCCGCGTTGCGACGGGGTGCTGGCAAACGGGGCGGACGTGTCCACGTAGCCATCTGCGACGGCGTCGACGCCCGGGATCGCGGCGGGATCCGAGGCGGGCGCGAGGGCACCGAGCCCCACCGCATCCACCCGGAAGTCGGCACCCAGCTTCAGGTAGGACGCGTCCACCTGGCCGCGATCGACGCTGGATGCGACCACCGACGCGAACGCGCCGAATGCGGCGGTGAGCATCAGCATCAGGATCGGCAGGTTCGCGGCGGCCGGATGGCGCCCGATGGTGCGCAGGCCGAGCACGGGGACGAAGTCGCGGCGCCTGGCGGCGAGCCAGCCGAGGGCACGAATCGGCAGCGGATAGAGGCGGACCGTGACGATCCCCGCCGCGAGCCCGCCGAGGACCGGCACGGAAGCGAGCAGCGGGTCCGCGCGGGCGAGGCCGTCCGTGGCTTCGACGTTGAGGCCGCGCCCCCGGAGGAGCAGGGTCGCGCCGGCGGCCACGGCCACGATGGTCAGCTCGAGGACGAGCCGGCGTGGTGGCACTCGGAGGACGGCCGGATCGTCCCGCTCGAGCGTGCCGAGCGGCTTGCGGGCAATCGACCAGCTGGCGCCCATCATGATCACGATCGCGAGGAGCCCGACGGCCATCGCGAGGATCGGCGACAGCGGGCTGGCGCGGGCGACGACGAGCGTCGTTGCGGCCAGGAGCCCCACCAGTGCCGCGCCGCCGGCGAGCACGATCGCCTCCCACAGCTGCGTTCCCAGGAGGAGCAGGCCGGATGCTCCGCGACCGCGCGCCAGCGTGAGCGCGGGGCGCCGCTGCCGCACCAGCAGGATCGCGACGATCGCGACGGCGCCGCCGGCCAGGCCGAATGGGCCGATCGCGGCGATGGACAGGACCGACTCCGACAGCGCTCGCTCGGCGGCGTACCGCTCCAGGATTCGCGGCAGGCCGGTGAGGATGGTCACCTGCTCGCGCGAGCCCGGGCCGGCCACGCCGGTCACGAAGCCGAGGCGGCGCAGGTCGACCTGGAGCTGGGCCACCTGGTCCCCGTTGAGCAACAGCGGGTCAACCTGGAGCCGCCATTCGAAATGGAACGGCAGACCGCTGGCCCACAGGCTCGGGTATGCCTCCGGGGCGAAGTACGCGGTGGCGTAGGCAACGGGGTGGTCCGGCTCGCCGTGCTGGGTCACCTGGAGCAGCTCCGTGTCGTCCGTCCAGTAGCTCGCCTCCGGATCCACGGGCGCGTACAGTCCGGTCACCTCGAACTCGGTCGGTGCGAGGAGCCCGAAGCCCAGGTTCCGGAGGAGCGGATCGCTGCCGTCCAGCTTCATCGCCAGGCGGTCGCCCACCTCGACCCCGATCTCCGCAGCCGCGTCGGTCGAGAAGGCAACCTCGACGATGCTGGGTTCCGCAGGCTCTGTGGGCTCGCTGTCGCCCGAGCCCCTTCCGGGCATCACGACACTGATCGGCATCCCGTGGTCGATCGGCCACCGCCCCTCGACCAGCTGCGTCGCCTCGGTGAAGCCGTCCTGGTAGCGCAGGGAGACGTCGGTCTCGTAGCTGGGCGGTTGGGCAACGTAGAAGCGGACGCTCGTGATTCGGTCCACGCGCTCGCTTGCGAGCCCGGAGACCGACCCCGGCAGGCGCCCGACCAGGTCGTCCCCGTAGGCGCGCACCCCGCCGATGCCTCCGCTTGACCCCGGGATGATCATCGAATCGAGGGTGAGCGCGAGGTTTCGGTCGGCCGGACGGGCGATCTGCGCCGCATACCCCAGGGCGTCGTCGAAGACCCGATTGAGGAGCCGCGGCGCCGCGGCAAAGACGAAGCTCGTCATCGCGACGATGAGGTACAGCAGCGCGATCATCGCGAGCTCGGTCCTGAGGCGGCGCAGGAGCAGTCCCGCGGCCCACAGCCCTCGCACGGGTCAGTCCTCGCCCATGCGCAGGATGCTGCCGACGCCCAGCCGTCGGAGCACGGCACCGATCACCAGCACCGCGACACCGAGCGCCACGGCGCTGCCGATATCCAGCAGGAGGATGTTGTCCCAGGGTACGTGCACCAGGACCGGCGGCACGGGGGTGGTGGCCCGTTGCGTCACCGTCACGAATGGCAGCACCACCCAGCCGATGAGCAGGCCCAGGCCGGTCCCCGCGAGCAGGCTTACGAGCACGAGGCTGCCGTTCTCCAGCCACAGCGAGCTGGAGAGCTGGCGCCCGGAGAGGCCGAGGGCGCGCAACAGCGCGAACTCGGTGCGTCGCTGGCGTGCCGAGACGGCCGCGCTCACGATCAGCCCCACGAGCGCGAACAGGCCGGTCGCGACGAAGCCAAGCGACAGGGCGCCGATGATCCCCAGCGCAACGGGGTCCGTGCTGAGGCTGCGGGTCCGATCGATCGCGCTGGTGACGCGCCCGCTGCTGAACGGGGCGGCTCGCAGCGCGCCGATCAGCGATTCCGCCATGCCGTCGTTCGGCGTCATCCACCACTCGTCGGCGTTCCTGGCCTCGCTTGCCCCGACCAGGCGCAGGAGCACGAGGGTTGGCTCGTCCAGGATCAGGAGCGGCCGTTCCGGGTCGGTGGTCGGAAAGCTCTCGACGGTCCCCGCGATCGAGAGCCGCACACCGCGGCCCTCCACGGTGCCCGGGATCGCGTCGCCCACCTGGGATCCGGTGGACTCGAGGAAGGCCCGATTGGCGATCACCGGCACGGGATCGCCGGACACGACGGAGGTGGGCGCGAAGGCGAGGCGCGCGGCCACGTCGAAGGTTCCATTGCCGTAGATGAGGCCCTGGTCGCCCGAATCCTCACCGGCGAGACGGAGGGTCGTGCCCTGGATTCGGCTCGCGGGCACGTCGCGCAGGGTCTGGCGCCCGGAGCCCATCTTCACTCCCCACGTACCCGCAGACGCCGTCGCGACCTCGGTCCAGGGCCCCGTCGTGGCGCCACCGGCGGACACGGCAGCGACGCCGAGAACGCCCTCGGTCGTCACCGTCTCCTGGGGCAGCCACAACTCGAGGCCGAGTCCCGCGAGCTCGATCGGGCCCTCCAGCTGGGCGCCCGCCGGCAGGGGCGTCTCCGCGGTGCGATCCCGCCCGGGCTGGAGTGGCACGATGAGCTCCGGCACCACGCCGCCTTCCAGTGAGGCGATCTCCGACGTACCGCGATACAGCAGCCCGTGCGCGTCGCGGACGAAGACGCTCGCGCGCACGCGGATCGGCTCGACCTCGGCGAGGTCCACCGGGAACTCGCGCACCTCACCGGTCTCCTCGTCGTACTGCTGGCGCACGATCTTGCCGATGTCGGTGCGCGGAGCGATGCGCAGGTACGTGGTGCCGTCGGGCAGGGTGGCGAGTCGTGGCTCCGGGCGACCGGCGCGCAACGCGCCCATCAGCTCGCCAAGCGGTACCGCGGATTCGTCGGCACGGAAGAGGACGATGCCCTCCGCGGTCTCGGCATCGATCGCAAGAAGGTCGGTGGAGGCGGAGACGGCGAGAAATGAGACCCCGTCCCGCATTCGTTCGACCGGCGACGCCAGCGCGACGCTGCCGAGGCCGGCGTAGCCCGACGGCAGCGCCCACGTCGGCAGCGCGCCGAGTGCCGTGCCGGGCACGACGCGCACGGCCGCCCCGGCCTGGTAGGCGGCCTGGTCGCGCTGCGAGATCGACCACGTGGCGCTATACGACAGCGCGAAGACGCCCATCGACATCGCGAGCATGAGGAGGAGGGCCGAACGCGTGTAGCGCAGCGGACGGCGCGCCAGCTGCCGGGACCCGAGCGACGCCACGAGATCCCTCCCGCGCGTGACCGCCGACTCGGCGGCCTGCGCGAGGAGCGGCAGGATCCTGAGCGCGAGGACGCTCCCCGCGACCAGCCCGATGGCGGGCGCCGCGACCAGCAGCGGATCCAGGCCCAGGTTGCCCTGGACGGTCCGCGTCAGCGGCGCGCCGTACAGCCGGAGCTGCCAGATTGCGATGCCGGTGATGGCGAGCAGCGCGACATCCAGCCCCATTCGCTGGCCGAACGTGCGCGTCTCCTGGCGAGAGATGCCGCCCTGCTCGGCGGCGAAGCGGCGAGCGGCGAGTGCCGCCGGCAGGACGAGCAGCGCGACACATGCGATCCCCGCCGCCGCGGCCGCGATGTACCCGTCGGTCGTCACCCGCGGCACGATGCGCAGGCCAACCGCGGCGAGCGGACCCACGACATTCATGAGGTTGAGGGCCACGACGGCGAGCCACGGGGCGACGACCACGGACGGAACCGCGATGACCAGCCCCTCCAGCATCGCCAGCAGGGCGATGTCCCGCGAGCCGGCGCCGCGCGATCGCAGCAGTGCCGTCTCGACGCGGCGGTGGTCCACGAGCAGCGTGGAGGTGAGGACCACGGCATAGGCGGCGAGGAGCGCGAGCTGCGCCATGAGCAGGAGCACGCCCGTTCGGCTCACCAGCAGCGCCCGCTCCGCGTCGCCAAGGATCGCCGGCAGGCCCGTCTCCGTGTGGACGTCGAGGCCGGTACGCGCGGCCAGGTGGTCGTCGAGCGCCAGGAGCCCGTTTCGCAGCTGGGAGATCCCGTCCACGGTGAGCTGTTCGAAGTCGGGAAAGACGCCCCATTGGAGGTGCGCCTGGGCGAGGCCGGCGCGCAGGAGCAGGTCATCCCGGGTCAGGAAGAACGGCCCGAACGTCCGGTATTGCCCGTTCTCGTGGACCCCGGTGCGCAGCTGCTCGTCCGCGTTCCAGTACGGATCCGCGCCGTCGTCGACGGTAAAGATGCCGACGATGCGCACCGGTACGGTCAGCGGTTGTGACGACGGGTGCGCGACGAGCGGGACCGGATCACCGACGTGCAGGCCCAGCTGCTGTGCGACGTCCTTGACGACGGCCGTCTCGAGCGCGTCGCCGGCACCTCCGCCCTGGGCGGGCCAGCTGCCCTCGACGAGCGTCGCGTGGTCGGCCAGCCCGTCCAGGTACCCGACGACCGCCTGATCGCCCGCCTCCGCGCCCGGCAAGGCTGGGAGTGCGAGGGTCGCGCTGCCCCGCCAATCGCGAACCACGGTGCCGCCCGTCGGGCTGATCAGCTGCTGGAGCTCGGCCTGGACCTCGCCGTCCAGCGCGTTCGAGTCCGTGGCGGCGGCATAGACCGAGACCTCGACATTGCGGTCCACGGCTGGCGCGTCCGCGAGCGCCCGGCGCAGCCCGGCCTCCGACGCGGCCGATGGATAGATGGCTCCCGCAGCGAGCAGGACGGCGGCGAGGAGCGTGATCAGCCAGGCGGCGGCAACGATCGGCCAATCGGCTCGAGTCCGACGCAGGCTGACCCGCCACCCCGCAAGCAGTGAGCGCACGTGCGAGGGGCCTCCAACTACTCGGGCAAGTGTGCCACCGGGGTGCTTGCCGGGAAGACCGGTCCATATCGCACGCTCGCGACCGCGCCGAGCGCGTGCCCGACGGCCGCTGCCGCCCGATCGATCCCGCTGCGTTGCATACGCGACAGAGGCCTGAAGGCTTCCACCGTGATCGACAGCTTGTCCCTCGTCCGCCTGTGATCCCAGATCCCTGCCGCCAGCCCGTCGATCAGCACGACCGGCGAGATCCAGCCCGACGTGCGGGACACGCGCTTGCGGTGCGCCGCAGGGATGAGCTGGCCGCGCTGCCCTGCCCCGACGATCAGTGGGTCGAACGCCCCGAGCAGCTGGACAGCATTGGCTGGCGGCTCGGCGGCCTCGATCGCAGCGATGTCCTCCGCACGGACATACCCGCGCTCGCCGGCCACCTCGACCGTCGTCAGTCGATCGCCGAGGCCGCCGACGATCGGCGCGAGGTCGCGCTGGTTCGCGACGCCCCACCAGCGGGTGATCTCGCGCAGCGATGTCGGGCCGTACGCCGCGAGGTACCGCTCCACGAGGGCGGCGAGGGCGTTCACGGGCTCCTCATCGCGCCAGGTCCCGAGCCAGCGACGCGGATGCGCGAAGCGGACGGCCCCGTCGTCAGCGGTTGCGTGACACAGGTAGCCGCGGTTGGTCGCGAGGTTCAGGAACGAGCCCCAGCTGCCGCGGAGCAGTCCCGCGACGCCGGGCCCCAGGCGCCGCACGAGCTCGTCCCGAATCTCGCTGCGCGTGCGCGGGAGCCCGTCGTCGAGGATCTCTCCCACCATCTCGATCGCCTGGTCCATCTCCGATTCGGTGACGCCGAACCAGCGCAGCCATGCCTGCCGCCGCCACGGCTCCCCCGGACTGATCGCCGCGATGACCGTCGGGTAGTCCTCGGCCGCGAAGAGGTGGAGGGTGCCGCGCATTCCCCAGGATCGAATCAGGCGCCGCTCCTGGAGTGCCCTCGTCGTGGCATCGACCGTCCCCGCGGATCGGATCGCGATCGACAGCGCCGCGGACGACAGGACCTGCGCCTGCACGCCGACGAGCGCGGCGGCAACCGCCTGGGCCGAGCGACCGCGATCGGTCTCGAGCAGCTGTCGTCCAACGCGCCACGCAGCCACCCTCTCGGCGGCCAACACAGGGACAGCCCGCACCTGCGTCAACCTGCGAGGTTTCCCGCGGCACGAACGGCGGCCCTGACCACGTCATCGCGGGAAGCATCCAGCCACTCGATCCCCGGTTCGGAGCGGAACCAGGTCGCCTGGCGCTTGGCGAACTGGACGTTGCGGGTGGCGTCGAGCTCCATGGCCGCGGCGCGAGTCAGGGTGCCGTCGAGCACCGCCCACGCCTCGCGATAGCCGATCGCCGAGAACGCGGGCAAGGCTGGATCGAACCGCTCGCGGAGCGCCCGCGCCTCCTCGACGAGCCCGCCGTCGAACTGCTCGCGGGCCCGATTCGCGATCCACCGGCGATGGACGTCCGGCGCGACCGAGAGTCCGAGCCAGGCCACGCGGCCGGAATAGCCGAGTGGCGGAGGAGCCGGCGCGTCGCCACGAAGCTCGGCGATCTCGAGCGCGCGCGCGAGTCGGCGCGGATTGGCGAGGTCGATCCGCGAGGCGAGGCGTGGCGCAAGCGCCGTGAGCCGCTCGACGGCCGGCGCTAGGCCGTCCCGAACCAACCCTGCCTCGATCGACGCACGCACGTCCTTGTCGAATGGCAGCGCCTCGGCATCGAGCCCGCGCGCGACGGCACGAAGGTACAGGCCCGTGCCGCCCGCGAGGATCGCGACGCCACCCTGGGCGGCGATCCCCTCCAGCGCCCCGCGCGCATGCCGAACGAAGTCGACGACCGAGAACGGCTCGTCGGGTTCCACGAGGTCGAGCCCGTGATGGGGCACGCCTGCACGCGCCTCCATGCTGGCCTTCGCCGTGCCGATGTCCAGCCCGCGAAAGACCTGTCGCGAATCCGCCGAGATCACTTCCGCGTGGACGCCGTCGGCGCGAAGCGCGAGGGCCGTCTGGATCGCGAGCCCGGTCTTGCCGGTTGCCGTCGCGCCCGCGATCACGAGGAGCGGTGGAGCGTTGGTGCGCATCGGTGCACTTTCGCATGCCCACGGCGAGCGAGTGACCGAACGCGCGTCAGGTCCCGATGTAGACGGCGGACTCGAACAGGGTCGATGACATATCCACGGCACGTCGGACGCCGTCGAGGGTGATTCGCGAGACCGTCCCGAGCGACTCCCACGAGTTCCAGCTGTCGGGTCCTGGCTCGCGAACGTTCGTCACAAGCACGGCGCCGTTCGAGATCCAAAGCGGTCCCATGGCACCTGGCTGCAGGATGACCTCCGCGCCGGTCGCCAGGTCGTAGATCCCCACGATCGGTGCCTCGCCCGTGCTCGCAATCCCGGACGGGTTGTCGCCGAATGTCGACGTGTCGTAGGCGAGACGCTGGCCATCGGGCGACACGACAAGCGAGTTCGTTCCGGGCGTGACCCCCAGCTTCGTCGCGTCCATCGTCCGGACGTCCAGCGCGGACCAGCTTTGCCCGTTGATCCCTGCGTGTCCACGGAAGTAGATGGTCTCGCCATCGGGTGACCACCTCGGATGCGTGCCGCTCCACCGCTCGCGGACTTTGCGCCCGGTCGAGTCGAAGAGGTAGATCGCGCCGTACGGGAACGCATTCGAGTACCCGTGCGTATTCGCGACGAGGATCGCGGAGCCGTCCGGCGAGAACGCGATCGAGACCTCGTCCTCGCTGCCGGCGCCCCGCCCGCCATTCGCATCGAACGTGTGCAGGATCTCCGGTGTCCCGCCGTCGATCCCGATCTGCTTCAGCCGATAGGTCTGGTCGACGTCGTAGTCGATGTGCAGGTAGAAGACTGAACGTCGGTCGGGGCTCATGGCGAGGTCGTGGATCCAACCCGATTCCTCGACGATCGTCCGCCGAGCACCGTCGCCGGCGAGCTCAGCGAGCTCGATCGACGCCGGTTGGCTGTTCGCATACGCGAGGCACGCACCGCCGACGAACTTCGGCGCCCGCTCGAACCGCGCATCGCCGTCGTCCGTTACGGCACGTCGCTCGTCGGTCGCGACGTCGTAGACCCAGAGGTCGGCCGCGTCGACGTAGGCAACGAGCGTCGAGGACGTCGCAGGTTCCGCGCAGGAGACGGGAGGCATCGGCGTCCCAGTCGGCCAGGTCGTGGCCGCCTCGGACGGCGTAGGACGGGCGGTTGCGGCCGCCGTCGGCGAGGGCGACTGCGACTGGAGACCTGTCGGGGCCTGGCTCGGTTCGATCACGATCTGGCACCCGAGCAGTGCAACGCCGAGGAGAGGGCCGATGACGAGGCGGCGGATCACGGTCAAGAGGACGTCGGCGAACGGCCCTCGGTGATGGCGGTCCCGCGAAGGGCGTACGGCCCGGCGTGTTCGACGCGCACGCTGACCGGCGATCCAACCCAGGCGGCCGCGCCGATGAGGTGCACGAGCTTGTTCTGGCGCGTCCGGCCGGAGAGGCGGACGAGGCCGCTCCCCTCGTCCACCGCCGGCCCGTGCGACTCGGCGCCGTCGCGGTCCTCGTGTTCGTGCACCCGCGGCGGCGCGATCGTGTCGACGAGCACCTCGACCTCACGCCCCAGCCAAAGACGGTTCCGCTCCAGCCCGATCGGCTCCTGGAGCGCGAGCAGCGCGTTGAGCCGGCGGCGCTTGTCGTTGGCAGGGACGTCGTCGGCAAGGTGCGTCGCCGGCGTGCCCGGCCGCTCGGAATAGGCAGCCGCGAACACCTGGTCGTAGCGGACTCGCTCGAGCAGCCGGAGCGTGGATTCGAACTGCGCCTCGGTCTCGCCGCAGAAGCCGACGATGACATCGGTGGAGATCGCGATCTCCGGGACCGCCTCGCGGATGCGGTCGAGCCGCTCGAGGTAGTGCTCGATCGAGTACTGGCGGCCCATGCGCCGCAGGACCGCGTCGTCGCCAGACTGGACGGGCAGGTGGAGGGCCTCGCACAGCGACGGGCAGTCGGCCATCGCCTCGATCAGCCGGTCCGAGAGGTCCCACGGGTGCGAGGTGATGAAGCGCAGGCGCGGGATCGCAGGCGCGCCGTCCGTCGTGCGCAGGCCGTCGATCGCACGGATCAGCTCCGCGAGGTCCGGCCTTGACCCGAGGTCCAGCTGCCGGCCCGCCCAGCGCTCGGTTCGGACGTGCCCGAATCTCGCCTCCGGCGCGAGGTCATGCCCGTACGAATTGACGTTCTGGCCGAGCAGCGTGACCTCACGGAAACCGCCAGCTGCGATGGACCGCGCCTCGTCCACGATCTCGTCGAACGGGCGGCTGCGCTCCGGGCCGCGGCTGAACGGCACGATGCAGTAGGTGCACGTCTTGTCGCAGCCGTAGATGATCGGGAGCCAGGCGGAGACGGTGGATGTTCGATGGACGGCACCGCCGGCAATTGCTGCCGCGCGCGTGCCGGCAAGGTGATCCGCGACGCCGACGACCGTCCGACCGACGACCGTCGTGGCCCCGACAGAGCCCATCGCAACGCCGAGGCCACCCGCGAGCCCGACCGGGCCCTGCGCCGAGGCAAGCCCCAGCCGATCCACCAGCTCCGGCTCCTGGTCCGGCCGCAGGAACAGGTCCACCGCCGGGAATCGCTTGTCCAGCCGCTCATGGTCCATCTCGCGGACCGCGCAGCCGGTCATCACCACGCGCATCGACGCGTTGCGTGCCTTCAGCTTCGCGAGCTCGCCCTGCCGCCCGATGACCTTCGCCTCCGCGGCCTCGCGGATCGCGCAGGTGTTGATCACGACGAGGTCGGCGGCCTCCATCGATGGCGCCTCGGCGCAGCCGGCGGCAAGGAGCCGCCCGGCCATCTCCTCCGAATCGCTCCGGTTCATCTGGCAGCCAAGGGTCCAGACGTAGAAGCTGGGCAGGGCGCGAGATTCGGGGCGGAACTCGCCGAGGCGCGCGTCTTCCACGTCCGTTGCCGCGCGCGCGGCCGTCGCCGGCGGTGGCGCGACGTCGAGCATCGGGAGCATCCGGCCGGTTGTCATGACCGCGCCATGCTAGCCCGGAGCGCTAGGCCGGAGCGTTTGGCGTCCACACGTACGGGGTCGTCGTCGTCACCGCGACGAAGCCGAGTCGTTCCAGGATCGGGCGGCTGTCCGCCGACGAATCGACCTGGAGCAGCCGGAAGCCGCGGCTCGCCGCCATCGCCGCGCGGTGGGCCACGGTCGCGCGGTAGATGCCGCGGCGGCGCCACTCGGGCAATGTCGCGCCGCCCCAGAGTGTGGCGAAATCCGTGCCGCGCTCGAAACGGATCCAGGCCGCCGAGACCACGTCCCCGCCCGCCTCGGCAACGATGATCGAGATCGAATCCGGGTCCGCCTCGCGCTCCGACGCGAACATGTCTGCGATGTCGGTGTGGTCCTCGCCCCAGATCTGCTGCTCCATGGCCGCGATCCGTTCGAAGTCGATCCGCGCGGTCACCTGCCGAAGCGTCACGCCATCGGGCAGCACCGGGCCACCACCGGTCACGTCGGTGACCCGCGCGATGACCACGGTCTCCAGCTCCTGGGGCACGAACCCGGCGCCGATCAGGCGATCCGGCAGGTCGAGCGGCTGGTCGTGCCCGTGGTACTTCCACTCGAAGCGCTTGCCGCGCTCTGTGAAGAACGCGACCTGGCGGGCGATGTACGTGTCGAGATCGGGCCCGTTGAGCCCATCGAGGTCGCTGTACGAGATCATCCCGCCGTGCGGGAAGACGAACCTGAGCGCCGGTCCGTCCCGCTCCACCTCGATGCGGGACGGCAGCGGATCCGGAATGCGCGTTCGCAGCTGCGTGTCGTATGCGACCCGCAGGTCGGCGATGTCGGCGGTATCGATGCGTGGCGTCGCGTGGCGCAGGCTGTCGCGCAGCTCCGGCTCGATGTCGTCGGGGATGTACAGCTCCGCGTGCGCCTCCGCGTAGCTCTCGCGATCGCCATGGAAGTCCGTGCCCCCGGTCGCCACGAGCCGCAGCTCCAGCGCGACCTGCCGGAGCCGCTCGACCACCTCCGGCGTGTAGGAGCGGTAGTAGACCTCGATCCCGTTCAGGCCGGCCGCCATCAGCTCGCGGATGAATGAGAGGTGCTCCGGGGCCTCCGAGAAGTGCGCGAGCGAGGCAAGTCCCCCGGCGCTGCGAATGGCCCGGATCGAATCGATCGCGTTCAGGCCGAGACGTGGCACGTAGGCGGCCCGGCCACGGGAAAGGTGTCGGTTGAAGGCGTCCTCCACGCTCGTCGCGTAGCCGGCGGCGATCATTGCGCGGGCGATCCGCGGCCGCCCGAGGGCGTCCTCGTCGGTGACGGCGGGCTGCTCCTCGAGCTGCGCATCGATGGGCATGTCCAGCTCGCGGAGGCGCCGCACCATCCGGTCGAAGCGCGTTCGGCGGGAGCGCCGCTGCTTCGCGAGCGCCTCCTCAAGCTCGTCGTCGTCCGGGTCCACGCCGAGCCCCAGCACGTGGACCTCGTTCTCGCCGACCTGGACCGGCTCTACCACGACGCTGTTCAGCTCGATCCCGGGCAGGACCTCCAGGCCCGGCGGGATGGAGTCCGAGCGGCGCAGGTCGCGAACGCCGGCGAGCGTGTCGTGATCCGTGATCGCGAGGAGCCGAATGCCGGCCGCACTCGCGGCTTCAACGAGCTCACTCGGCGTCAGGATCCCGTCGGAGCGGCTGGTGTGGCTGTGGAGGTCCATCCCGGCGGACGTCGGCGAGAGCCGCCGCTTTCGCGCGGGCTGGTGGCGCTTCGTGCCGCTCACCCGTCCCAGATCCGCTGGAGCCGCTCCATCGCGAGCGCTCGCCCCGTCGCCGGGTCGATATCGATCTGCGTGGCGTTGAGCAGCACCGCGCCCTCGCCAACCTCGAAGCGTGTGGGCAGGCCGTTCAGGAAGCGCGGGAGCACCGTGGCCGGGTTGAAGCCGATCACGCTGTAGACCGGCCCCGTCATCCCGAGATCGCTTTGGTAGGCGGTGCCGCCGGGCAGGATCCGGTCGTCGGCCGTGGGCACGTGGGTGTGCGTTCCCACGACCGCGGAGACGCGGCCGTCGAGGTGCACGCCCAGGGCGTTCTTCTCCGAGGTGATCTCGCAGTGGAAGTCCACGAGGCGAATCGGGGGCAGCGGCTCGCCCGCCTCCTCGAGCAGCCGGTCCGCCTCCAGGAACGGGTTCTCGATCGGCTGCATGAACGTGCGGCCCTGGAGGTTGATCACCGCGAGCTCCGAGCCATCGAGCGCGTGATAGACGCCCCAGCCGCGGCCCGGCACGCCTGTGGTCCCGTAGTTGAGCGGTCGCAGGATCCGGTCGTTGCTCTCCAGCGCGGGGTAGATCTCGCGCTTGTCCCAGATGTGATTGCCGGACGTGATGACGTCCACGCCATGCGCGAACAGCGCGTCGGCGGTGGAAACCGTCAGTCCCATGCCGCCCGCGAGGTTCTCGCCGTTGGCTGTCACGAAGTCGATGGAGCGCTCGTCGCGCAGGCCGGGGAGGATTGCCTCCAGCGCGAGCCGCCCCGGCTTCCCGATGACGTCGCCGATCATGAGCACTCGGCACGCGCCCGTCGGTCGTGGGGCGTTGCCGTTCGTGGGATTGCCAAGTTGGACGCGCATCGGCGGGAGGCTACCATCCGCGTTCTTCGAGCGCGCCCGCACGCATTGCGCAGGCGTGACGGTTGACGCAATCTCCATATCGAACTACCGTTCTACCCGCCCCCATTCACGTTCAAGTTGGATGTTCATTGCCCCGTAGACTCATCCTCGCACTCAGTCTCGCCGTCGCCGCGCAGGCCGCCATGGTCGGCGGTGCGTTCGCCGCAACGCCGGTACGCGGCGAGTCCGCGGCGAAGCCGGTCAAGCCGCCGAGCGCGCCGAGCGCGCGGGGCTACGACATCTCCTACCCGCAGTGCGGCGCTCCCTACCCGTTGAGTCCCGCCTTCGCCATCGTCGGGGTCAACGGTGGGCGTGTGTACAGCGTCAACCCGTGCCTGGCCAGCCAGATCGCGTGGGGCGGCCGGACCTCCGCCGAGCTCTACATCAACACCGGCAACCCCGGGCCCGCGTTCTCTTCGTACTGGCCCAGCGGGCAGACGGCGCCGCGAGCCTGCGACGCAGCGAACCCGGACACCGTCGACTGCGCGTTTGACTATGGCTGGAACGCGGCAAAGCAGTCGTTCGATACGGCGCTGGCGGCCTACCAGGAGCTGGGCATCACGACCAGCCCGGCCTTGACGAAGTGGTGGCTGGATGTCGAGACCTCCAACAGCTGGCGGACCGGCAACCTCGCGCTCAACGTCGCCGCGCTCGAGGGCGAGGTCGCATACCTGCGCGACGTGGCCGGCGCGACGCGGTTGGGGTTCTACTCGACGACCTATCAGTGGGGCGTGATCACCGGCGGCACGAAGACCTTCGCGGCATACCCGAGCTGGGGCGCCGGCGCCAGTAGCGAACGCGGCGCCCGCAACCTTTGTACGTCGACGACGACCAGTTTCACGGGCGGCCCGCTGGTGATGGTCCAGTATCCGTACTCGGGGTTCGACGCCAACATCCGCTGCTAGCCAGCCCGAGACGCGGCACCCGGCACCTACCATCGGCGGCGTGAACGATCGACGGGGCCCGCTCGCCGGCAGCCTGATCTGCATCGTCGCGGCGTGCCTGTTCGCGATGCTCGGGGTCCTCTCGCGAACGACGTATGACCTTGGCCTGACGCCCTACGCGTTCGTCACGTGGCGCTCCGGCGTGGCCGCGATCGGGATGGTGGTGCTGGTCCTATGGACGCTGCGGCGTGGCGGACGGCTCGTCGGCTGGCGCTCGCTGAACCCGCGGGACCGCGTCGCGCTGGGGGTGGCGGCCCTCGCCGGCGCGTCGCTGGACGTGACGATGTTCCTCGCCTTCGACCGCGTGCCGGTCGCCATCGTGCTGCTGTGCTTCTACCTGTTTCCGGCGATCGTCGCCGCCGCGACCTCGCTCCTGGGCTGGGAGCGAATGGACCGCGCGCGTGGCGCTGCGCTCGTGATCTCACTGTTCGGGATGGTGGCGGTCGTCATCGGCGGCGAGGGCACCGGGGCGCTCGCCGGCCTCGACCCCATCGGGGTGCTGCTCGCGATCGGGTCTGCCGTCAGCCAGGCCGTTTTCGTCCTCGTCTCGCGGCGGGGTTACCGCAACGTCCCCACGGAGCAGGCCATGGTGGTCGTGCTCGGGGTCTCGGCGGGGATCGCCACCATCCTGGCGATCGGTGGAGGCGCGCTCGCTACCGTGTTGCTGCCCTTGTCCTCGCCGAACCTCCTCGGCCTGATGCTCTTCACGGGCATCTTCGCGGCGGGGATCCCAAGCTTTCTCTTCCTCGCCGGCATCCGCCGGATCGGCGGCGTCAAGGCCGGCATCCTGATGCTCACCCAGGCGCCGGTCGGCGTGGCGCTCGCGGCGATCTTCCTCGACGAGTCGATCGGCGCCGTGCAGATCGCCGGTGGCCTGGCGATCCTCGCAGCGGCCGTGATCATCCAGCGCTCCGCGCCGTCCGCAACCGATCCGGCGGCCGTTGCGACGCTCGCCTGAGCGATGTCTACCAGGCAAGAACCAGGTAGATTTGGCCGACCTGCCCTCCGAAACCGCCGCAACCCGAGTCGTCCATGCATGCGAGACATAATCCGGGGCCCGAACCCGGAAAGCTCGGGGATTCAGCCAGAAATCATGTCCTCGAGGCAACGATCAAGCCGTTGCCCGGGCTAACCCGGCCCACGTAGGCAATCGCCGCGATCTTTATGCCCACGAGGCATAGACCTATTCGGAGCCTACTTGGCGTACTCCACGGCGCGCGTCTCGCGGATGACCGTGACCTTGATCTGGCCCGGGTAGGTCAGCTGCTCCTCGATCCGCTTGACGATGTCGCGCGCGAGCCGCGTGGCGGACAGGTCGTCGATCTCGTCAGGTCGGACGAGGATGCGCACCTCGCGCCCGGCCTGGACCGCGAACGACTTCTCCACCCCGGTGAAGCTCTCGGCGATGCCCTGCAGATCCTCGAGTCGCTTGACGTACGTCTCCATCGTCTCGCCGCGCGCGCCGGGCCGTGACGCGCTGATCGCGTCGGCAACCTGGACGATCGGCGCCTCGAGGCAGGCGTACTCGACCTCCTGGTGGTGGGCGGCGATGCAGTTCACGACCTTGGCCGGCAAGTCGTGCTTGAGCGCGATCTGCGCGCCGATCGCGGCGTGTGGGCCTTCGACCTCGTGGTCGACGGCCTTGCCGATGTCGTGCAGGAGGCCGCCCATCTTGGCGGCCATCACGTCCGCGCCAAGCTCCGAGGCGATCATCGCGGCGAGGAAGCTCGCCTCCATCGAATGCTGCAGCACGTTCTGGCCGTAGCTCGTGCGGAACTTGAGCCGGCCCAGGATCTTGA
>JANLSG010000304.1:0-4761 GCA_031362295.1 Chloroflexota bacterium | reverse complement strand
CGTGGCCGCGATCGCGCTTCGCGTCGTTCGGGGCGAGCTGGCCGCGGCGCCCCTGGTGGAGCGCCCGGCCGCGGTACCGCCCGTCGGCTAGATCGGTTCAAATCCGGTCTGCGCTATCGCCGATTGATCTGCCGCGCGCGGCGGTCGGAGCAGCTCGCGGGCAAGTGCGGCGGCCTCGACTCGGTCGTTGACCCCCATCTTGCCGAGGATGGTCGAAACCATATTGCTGACCGACTTGCCGGAGAGGCCTAGGCGCTCGGCGATCTGGCCGTTGGTGAGCCCCCGGACAACGAGGTCGAGAACCTGACGTTCTCGCCGAGTCAGCCCGAACGGGTCCGCGGCCGGCTCCGCGAAGGTGGCGGCAGATGCCCCGGAAGCGGCCACACCAGATCCCAGCACCACTGCACCAAGCTCCGCGGCCCGTACGGCCGCCACGATCTCGGCATGGCCAGCGTCCTTGACGACGTAGCCGGCTGCTCCGGCCCGGAGTGCTGCCCGCACCGAGCCATCGTCGTCGAACATCGTCACAACCACGACGCGCACCTCGGGGTGTTCTGCCACGATGCGCTCGGTCGCCGTGACTCCGCTTCCATCGGGCAGGCCGAGGTCCATCAGGACGATGGCCGGGCGCAGACGCCGCACGAGTTCCACTGCTTCGGCCGCCCCGGCAGCTTCGCCCACGACTTGGTAGCCGCTCACCTCGAGGAGAGCGGCGACCCCGCTCCGGAAGACGGGGTGGTCGTCGACCACCACCACGGTCGTCATCGGTTCACCGGGAGCCGGACCGAGACGCGAGTTCCCCGCCCAGCCTCCGAACGAAAGGAGACGCTTCCGCCGATCTCAGAGGCTCGCTCGGTCATCGATCGCATGCCGATCCCTGCCCGCCGCGGCTCGGTGAAGCCAATGCCGTCGTCGACGATCTCGATGCGGAGCGCGTCGGGCTCGGGGATGATGCTCACCTCGCAGCACGAGGCCGCGGCATGGCGACGCACGTTGATGACCGCTTCCTGGATGATGCGCAGGGCACAGGCTTCGACGGCGGCGGAAAGGTCCAGCCGATCGGTCGGCGCGACGACGTTCACCCTTGGAGGGCCGCCGGTCGCGATCGTTTCCTCGATCGTAGCGACCAGGCCGCGATCGTCGAGAACCGGTGGACGGAGGTTATAGGCGATGTCCCGCACCTGGCGTGAGGCGCCCTGCAAGCGCCCTGCCAGGTCTGTTGCCGCATCGGCCGCACGCCGGTCGCCGGCGCGCGAGAACTTCTCGACGACGGCGGCACTCAGGCCGAGCCCGGCTAGCGTGGGGGCCAGATCGTCGTGGAGGTCTCGCCGCAAGCGTTGCCGCTCGTCCTCGCGCGCGATCACCACCCGCGCCCGAGCCTCCACGAGCTCGTTTACAAGGCGAGCACCGTGCAGCGCCGGCCCTGCCAGGGCGCCGATGCGGGTGATGACGCTGCGGTCGCGGGCGAGAAGCGTGGTCTCGCCGGGCCGCGGCGACACCGCCATGGTCGCGAGCCGCTCATCGCGGTAGGTGATCGGGAACTGCTCCTCGAAGGTGGCGGTCCCAACCTCCGCCTGTACGGTGTCACCGACGAGCAGACGCGCGCCGCCCACGGCAAGGGATTCGGTCACCGCGCCGAGGACCGTCTCGGGCACGTCCCTGGGGTCCGCGAGCTGGGCGAGTCTTGTCCCCAGTTCCTCGAGTGCTCGAAGCGGACTCGGCCGACGTCCGAAGACGAAGCGGTCCGCCGCCCGCCGAGAGACCCCGACCGCCGGAATGGTCAGCGCGGCAGCCAGAGCGGCCGCTCCCCAGGTTCGTTCCTGTGCGCTTGCGCCGAGCCCCTCGCCGAGCGCCATGGTTGCAAGGATGGCCGTCCCGAGGGTAATCGATGAACAACCCAGCAGGAGGCACCACCGGAGCGCCACATCGACGTTGAGCCAGCGCGGCGCCATCAGGCCGAGAGCGAAGCCAACTCCCGGGAGCACCGTGAGCAGAACCGCCAACCACGATCCGCTCTCTTGATCAAGCCCGAGCCCGACGCCAACGATCGCCCACAGCGTGTACGCGAACATCATCGCCAACACGGCGAGCATCGGCCACCGCGTCCGTTCGCGCTCCTCAACCGAGGAGCGACGGCGGTACCGGTACACCTGGCCGCCGAGGAGGCCAAACGTGACGAAGAAGTGCCACGGCCACCACGACTGGGCCTCGAGGGCGAAGCCCGATGCGACGTCGATGGCCTGGAGCGCGATCTCAATACTCACCGGCACCACGATCCACCGTGGCGTGAACCGGCCATCGGGATAGAGGCCGAAGAGCAAGACGACAGTGACGCCCATGACCGCGAACAGCCCGCGCGACCACGCGACCGCGGTGGTCTCTACGAGCGTGGTTGCGGCGTAGGCAACGAGGAGGACGACGACGACCCAGGCCACGGGCGAGGCCCTGCCGCGGGCCGCGCGCCAGCAGAGCGCCGCGACGAGCGGCCAGGTGACAAGTTGAACGAGGATCGCGGCTGCGAGGATAGGCACGCTCGTCCTTGCTACGCGAGGATCATGCCGGATGGACGCAAGGCGCCCACGACGCGCGGGGCCAGGCTATGCCGCCGACGCTGCCGGTGCGGTTGCGGCCGCAGCGGTCGCCGCCAATCGACGCCCGCGCCGAACGAGTGAGATCCCGAGCGCGGCGGCGTACGGATTGGTGACGATGAGCCCGAAGGGGAAGCCGGTCAATGCGAAGCTGGCTGCGGCACCGGCACTGGCTGCGCCGTACGGACCGCATGGCCCAGCAGCACCCAGAACAGGTAGATCAGCCCCACCCCCAATCCCAGGTTGCCCACCAGCGCCCCCAGCCCGAAGGCTATTGGCGCCGCCACGACTGTCAGCAAGGGTGCAAAGCGGCGCCAGTCGCGCCAGGTCTTGGCGGCCAGCGTCAGGATGGCGACGAGGACCATGCCACCATAGATCAGGAGCCAGCCGACTCCAAAGATGGGGTTATCGGCACCGATCAACCCCGCCAATTGCAGCAGCGACATGGCCGCCAGCAGCGCAAAGCCGAGCACCGGCAGCATGGCGAGGGCGCGGGTCATCGGGCTGGCCCCAACCACGTTGAGGGCAATCAGCCCCAGCAACCCGGCGATGCTGCCGATAGCCCACACAATGAAGGCGATCCCGGTCAGCGTGTCAGAGGCACTCAGCCCAAGCACTCCCCAGCGGAGACTGTCCATCACCGCGACGGCGCCCCCCAGCATGCACACTGTTCCCAGCAGACGATTGTTCCCGCTCGCTGTGGCGGCCCAGCCGGTCGTGCGTGCGGTTGCCGACATTGTCATCTCCTCGTACAGTTGGGTCCAACCACATCACCCGTGGTTCACCCCAACTGAAGCGCACGAGCTTCCCGGTCCGACAGGGTCGAAGCTTCCCGGACGGAGAGCCGCGCCAGCGCTGGTCGAGGATGCCCGCGCCCCGCAAGACCGACAGTTTCGCGCTTGGCGTCGTTCGTCGCGAGCTTGCCTCGACGCCCCTGCGAGAGCCAATCGCCGTCGACTCCTGATCCAACGGATCCCGGTGATGGCCGCCTAGACTGGCCGGGTGCCCGCCTGTACGAAGTGCGGCTTCGTGTCGCAAGAGGCGCTCAGGTTCTGCCCCCAGTGTGGCGCAGAGCGGGCCGCCGCGGCGCCTTCCCGTGAGCAGCGCAAGACGGTGACGGTACTCTTCTGTGACCTCACCGGCTCAACCGCCCTCGGGGAGACGTTGGACCCCGAGCGGCTCCGTGCGGTCCTCGCGCGCTACTTCGAGCAGATGAAGGCGATCGTGGAGCGGCACGGCGGCAGCGTGGAGAAATTCATCGGAGATGCGGTGATGGCCGTCTTCGGCGTGCCGGCGCTGCACGAGGATGACGCGCTCCGCGCGGTGCGCGCGGCCATCGAGATGCGCGATGCCATTCCCGAGCTCGGGTTGCAGGGGCGAATCGGCGTCATGACTGGCGAGGTGGTGACGGGCACGGCCGAGCGGTTGGCAACCGGCGATCCAGTGAACGTGGCAGCGCGGCTGGAGGCGGCAGCCGAGCCGGGCGAGGTGCTGATCGGGCAGCCGACCCTGGCGCTGGTTGCCGATGCGGTCGATGTTGGGCCGGTTCAGCTGCTCGAGCTGAAAGGCAAGGCGGAGCCGGTTCCCGCCTACCGCCTCGTCAGCGTGCGCGACGCGCCGGAGCGGCGGCACCGGGCGCGGTTCGTCGGCCGCGAACGTGAGGTCGCGGCGATCCGGGCCGCGTGGGAGCGGATGCAGGCCGAGCAGCACTGCGAGCTGGTGACGATCATCGGCGACGCGGGCGTCGGCAAGTCTCGCTTGGTCGCCGAAGCTTTGGCTTCGGTCGAGGCGACCATCGTCCGCGGCCGTTGCCTCCCCTACGGCGAGGGCATCACCTATTGGCCGGTCCTCGAGGTGCTGAAGCAACTCGATGTGCTTCCGCCTGATGAGGTCGCCGCTGCGGCGATCCGGTCGCTGCTGGGCGAGAGCAAGGCGCCGACGTCGGCGGAGGAGATCGCATGGGCCTTCCGCAAGACGCTGGAGCACGCATCCGCGATGAGGCCGCTGGTCGTGGTGTTTGACGACATCCAGTGGGGCGAGGAGACATTCCGCGACCTGATTGAGCACGTCGCACTCCTATCGTCGGGGGCCGCGATCCTGCTGCTGTGCCTCGCGCGGCCGGAGCTCATTGAGCGCCTCCCCGGGTGGCCGGTGACGCTGCGGCTCGAGCCCC
>JANLSG010000292.1:0-9790 GCA_031362295.1 Chloroflexota bacterium | reverse complement strand
GTAACTGGGAGCACCCGTGCCGTCCACGACCGTCCCGTCGACGATCAGGAGCTCGTAGCGCCGCTCGTCGGTCATGGCGTCCCGTTGGTCGTCGGCATATTGCCGCGCATCTTCGCACCGCACGCCGGACCGCTTCCTGTCATTTACCAATCCCCGTGGTGGTATCCAGATGGTCGGGGTGATCGAAGGCGCTCCGATGCGATGTCAGGGCCTGATTTCATCCCGTCCCACGCTCGGCTCGGGATGAATCCGAAGACCGGCAGTGGCCGCGCGTGGCGAAAGGACCGTCCCAGGTTGGATAGCAACACCCCGGTTGCTATCTGACCGAATCGTTGTCGGCTGGGGGACCGCGTGGGTCCGCAGGAGAAGCGGCGCGGCGCGGCGCGGGGGAGCATCGCGTGTGGGCTCGGGTGCTAGCCTCCCGCCGATGCGACTTCCGGATCGACCGCCGTTCGCGCTGCGCGCTCGGGTCCTGAGCCCACTCGCCTCGGGCGGGATCGTCGACTTCACCGACGGGATCGTCGCCGTCGATGCCCACGGACGCATCGAGTGGGTTGGCGACGCGCTCGATTGGGAGGCCGGGCCTGGGCGCGACGCGCCTCGCGACGACGACAACGGCCCGGATCGCGAGGGTGATCGCGTCGAGCCGATCGACGTTCGGCCATGGGTCCTGCTGCCCGGCATGGTGGACCTGCACGCGCACCTGCCGCAGCTCCCGAACGCGGGCCTCGGGGCCGGCCTGGACCTGCTGACCTGGCTGGATCGGTACATCTTCCCGCTGGAGCGCCGGTTCGATCAGGAAGAGGACGCCGCCCGCCTCGCGCCCGCCGCGTTCCGCACGTTCGCGGCCGCCGGGACCACGACCCTGCTCGCGTACGGCGCCGTGTACAAGGCGTCGATGGACGGCGCGTTTCGCGCCGCCGAGGAGCACGGGATCCGGGCGATCCTCGGCAAGGTGATGATGGATCGGATCACCTACGACGAGACCATCGACCCTTCGACCATCCTGCAGCGCTCCGTGCGCGAGTCAGAGGAGCTCATCTCCGCCTGGCACGGCGCCGACGACGGACGCCTGGGCTACGCCGTAACGCCGCGCTTCGCCATCTCGTGCAGCGCCGAGCTGCTGCGCGAATCAGCCGCCCTCGCCGCTCGCACCGGAACGTGGTGGCAGACCCATGTCTCGGAGGATCCGGGCGAGATCGCCGAGGTCGCGCGGCTGTTCCCCGAGGCGCGCGACTACGTTGACGTGTACGACCGCGCAGGTGGCCTCGGTGCCCGGACGATCCTCGCCCACGCTATCCACCTCTCCGACCGGGAGCTCGCGCGGCTGGTCGAGACGGACACGCGCGTCGCCCATTGCCCGTCGTCGAATCTGTTCCTGGCCTCGGGGATCATGCCGCTCGCGCGCTACCGCGAGGCGGGACTTGGCGTGGGTCTCGGATCGGACGTCGCCGGCGGGCCGGATCCCTCGATCTTCTCGGTGATGCAGGTGGGGGCATATGCGCAGGCTGCGCTGCGCACGGTGGTGGGCGAGACCCGCCAGTCCCTTGCGCCGCTCGACTGGTTGCGCGCGGGGACCCTCGACGGCGCCCGCGCGCTCGGGATCGATGATCGAACAGGGTCGCTGGAGCGCGGCAAGGAGGCGGACCTGATCGTGGTCGACCCGCGCATGACCGCCGCCCGGCGCGACCTGCCCTACGACGCGGAGTGCGTCGAGGCCGATGAGGTCATGAGCCGGCTGATCTTCCGCGCCCATCCGGACATGGTCCGCGGCGCCTGGGTCCGCGGTCGCCGCCTTGAAGGCCCGGCTGGCAGCTAGTCGCACGGCGACGATACGGCCACCGGGAGAGCTGGCGCGCTTCTCGCAGAAGCCGCTCGGACCGCCAGACGTCACTCCATGGCAGCGTCTGGCACCAGGAACGGCTGGCCGAGTGCCAGACGTCACAGTACGTAGCACGGGGCGGGATCGCGCCCCCGGGTGCCTGCCATACGCTCACCCCGCCGACATCTGGCGGGGTCGGATCGGGGCCGGGACCGGCCTTCACGCTCCCGGTGAGCGAGCGGTCCGGGTCGGCCCGCGGTTCGAGCCGTTCATGGTTCGCCCCGCGCTACGGGCCGTAGCGTCTGGCAGGAACCACAGCGTTCGTCGCGTTTGCCTGACGATTGCAAGGACGAACCCCGATCCGGGGGTCGCGGCCGCTCCGTGGCCTGCCCCACCCTTGGTCCACGATGAAGAAGTTTGCGAATCCGTTCGGCAAGCCCGCCAAGTCAGCCACGCCCGTCGATCCTCGGTTGGCCGAGACGCGTCGTCCACCGGCCCAGCCGAACCATCCGCCGATGTGGCGCCGCGGCACGCTCGTTCTGGTCCCTTAGCAGCTCACGCGCGCGCTCAGCCGAGGTCAGCGCAAGGCGGCGGCGAGCAGGTGGCGAGCGCACCCCAAGGTGCGTGAGCCGAAGCGCGGAGCCGCCAACGCCGCGATGGCGTCGGATCAGCGCGCGCTTACTTGCGCTTGGTGCGGAATTGGTTGAGGTGCGTCGTCCAGTCGGAGCCGCCGGTCGCGTTCGTGGCGCAACTCCCGTGCCAGCCGCATACGCAGGTGATCGTCTGCTCACGGTGCTTGTACTGGTCGATGACGTGGCGGAGGGGCTCGGGCTCACCGGTCCGGTTGGTGGGTCGGGAAAGGGACAGGGGACGACCGTTCAAGGGTGAGCTCCTGGGCACGTAGGCCGCATCGGGAACACCGCGTCGGGGGCACGACGCTGGGGCCATCAAGTATCGCCGATTAGGGCGATTTCCGCTCGCCGCCTATAGCACCCGCCCGGGATTCAGGATGCCGAGCGGGTCCAGCGCGTCCTTGATCGCGCGCATCGCCGCCACCGCGCCCTCGCCGCGCTGGATCGGCAGCCACTCGCGCCGTGCCGACCCGATCCCGTGCTCCGCCGTCACCGTGCCCCCGAGGTCCAGCGCGAGCCGGAAGATCTCGTCGCGGACGACGTGGGTCAGGCGCGCCGCCTCGGGGTCGTCGCGGTCGAAGATCAGGTTCGGGTGCAGGTTGCCGTCGCCCGCGTGACCAAACGTCGCGCACCGGACCTTGTGTGCCGCGGTGATCTTCTCGATCCCCGCGAGAAGTTCCGGGACCCGCGAGCGCGGGACCCCCACGTCCTCCATCCGGACGGTGCCCTTCATCTCCAGTGCCCGCAGGGCGAGCCGCCGGGCCTGGCGGAGCCAGTCGGCCTCGGTGGCGTCGGCGGCACGCACGATCGAGGTCGCGCCGGCGGCGAGAATCGCCGCTTCCGCGGCATCCAGCTCGGCGCCGGCCGCCGTCCCCGGCGCGTCGCTCTCGACCAGCAGCATCGCCGCGGCTTCCCGATCCAGCCCGAGCTGGTGGGCATCGTCGACCGCGAGAATCGTTTCGCGATCGAGCAGCTCCAGGGTGACCGGCACGAGGCCGGCACGGGTCATGGCGGCGACTGCCTGACCAGCCGCGACGACCGAGCCGAAGAACGCGAGCAGCGTCGCGCGCGGACCCGGGGCCGAACGGAGCCGGAGCGTGGCCTCGGTGATGATCCCGAGCGTCCCCTGCGACCCCACGAACAGGTGCGTCAGCGAGTAGCCCGCCGTGTCCTTCACCGTCTTGCCACCGGTCCGGATCACGGTGCCGTCCGCCAGGACAACCTGCAGCGCCAGCACCCAATCCCGTGTCTGCCCGTACTTCACGCAGCACAGCCCGCCGGCATTGGTGCCCAGGTTCCCACCGATGGAGCACGTCTCGTAGCTCGCCGGATCCGGCGGGTAGAACAGGCCCTCGCGCGCGACCGCGGCCTTCAGCTCCGCGTTGATCACGCCGGGCTGGGTCACGACGCACAGGTTGTCGCCGTCGATCTCCAGGATCCGGCCCATGCGCGTGAGCACGATGGTCAGCGCGCCTTCGATGCCGGCGGCGCCACCGGACAGCCCCGTCCCCGCGCCGCGCGGGACGACCGGCACGCGATGGCGCGACGCGAGGCGGAGGATCGTCGAGACCTCCGCCGTGTCCGCGGGGAATGCCACCGCGCCGGGCAGGCCGGCGGCGAGGTACGCCGTCTCGTCGAGCCGGTACGACTCCCGGTCGGCGGCGTCGGTGAGGAGTCGCAGCTCCGGGAGCTCCCGGCGCAAGTCGTCGAGGAGCGCGCCGAATACGGTGTTCACGCCATTGATCGTAACGGGCACTGGTCTACCATCCGCGCCTTGGCATCGAGTTGGAGGTGCTTCGGGCTCGTGTTCCGTCGACTGTCAGGCCTGGTCGCGGTGATGGTCCTCGCCGCGGCATGCTCGCCGGCGGAGCACCAACCGGCGTATACCCAGCTCGTGGCCGGCTTCACCGACGCCCCGGTTTCCGCTGCCTCGTTCTCGCCGGACGTCACCTCCGATCCTGCACCGAGCCCGATCATCGATCCGGTCGAGACCGCCCAGCCGGTTGGGCCGGACCCAACGAACCGGCCCGAGCCGGCGACCGCCATCGTCGCCGGGACGGTCGATCGAGCCAGCCTGAAGATCAGCGCGACATACCGGGTGAACGCGACGATCACCGTCAGGACCGGGGCCCTCGACGTAACCACCCGAATCGTGGCCACGAACGCGTCCGGCGACGGCATCGATCGCCTCGAGCTCAACACCATCGCCGCACGGCTCGGCGGGATTCGGGTCACGACGGCGACGGTGGATGACGTGCCGGTCAAGGTGTCGATCAAGGACCAGACGCTCATCGTGCCACTCGGCGGCGTCCTGCCCGATGGCAAGTCGGCCGTCGTCACCATCGCCTACCGGGCGACGCTCCAGAAGGGCGTGGCGGACAGCGCCTGGATGTTCACGCGCAGCGGCGGCACGCTCACGCTGTTTCGCTGGATCCCATGGGTCAGCTCGGTGGAGCCGTTCAGCCGGCCGAACAGCGGCGAGCCGTTCGTGACGCCGACGAGCCCGCGGGTGGACGTCGAGATCCTCACCGACGCGCCCATGGTCCTGGCGGCACCCGCGGCAAAGGTCGATGCGTACGCGGCCGGGGCCGGGAACGACTGGTCGTTCTCGGTGGAGAACGTGCGCGACGTGTCCGTAGTCCTCGCGCCGAACTTCGAGGTGGCAACCGGCAAGGCGGACGGGATCCCGATCCGTGCGTACACGCGGCCCGGCGGCCTGTCCGGGCAGAAGCTGGTCCAGATGGCGTCGGATGCCCTGACGAACCAGGCGGACCTGCTCGGCGTGGCCTATCCGTGGACCACGCTGACCGTCGTGGAGACGCCGGGCGGCGTCAACCTGGAGTCACCCGGCCTCATCTGGGTCCCGAAGCGCCAGGACCTGCGCAACCGGACGTACTCCGTCTACCACGGGGTCGCGCACCAGTGGTTCTACGGCCTCGTCGGCAACGACCAGCGGGCGGAGCCGTTCGCTGACGAGGCGCCGGCGGACCTTCTTGCACGGACCTCGCTCGGGACCATGCGGGCGACACGCTGCGCCCGCGCCGCGCTGGATCGGTCCATCGCCGCGTACCGCGGCACCTGCTACTACGAGGTCGTCCTCGTCCAGGGCGGACAGCTGCTCGACGACCTGCGCCGCCGCATGGGGACGAACAGGTTCTGGGCGGCGATGGGCTCGTACCTGGAGGCGAACCGATACGGGCTTGGCGGCACCAAGCAGCTCCTCGAGACGCTCAAGGCGGCCAGCCCCGTGGATCTCATGCCGCTCATACGGCCGCGCTTCCCGAACCTGTACTAGGCGAGCTGGGCCCGTCAGGCGGGCAGGAGCGGCGTTCCGGCGCCCACGCGGCGATCGGCCCGGATGGCCTGGGGCATCTGCCGGAAGGTCTGCGGGAGCATCGGGCGCCAGGCCTGCCAGGTTGTCACGAGCCACGTCGCCACGACGCGCTGGCGCAGCCCCCACGGCAGCCCGTAGCCCTCGCGGACGCTGGCCGGCAGGAGCCCGATCGAGGGCCAGAACAGCCACGAATAGGCGCGGCTCGGGATGCCGTCGAGCATCGGCGCGAAGCGGGCAAGGACCGGGCCGGCCGCGATCGCCGCGGGGCCGAGCGGCGGGTGGGTGATGGCGCTCGCCAGCTCGCGCGCGTCCGCCCCGACCTGGATCGGGCCACCGGGCGCGAGCATCTCCCCGAGGTAGTCCTCGAATGCGTCGAGGTCCGCCGGCAGGATCGCCTCGGGAATACCGAACGCCCGTCCGACCGGCAGGGTCTCCTCGTAGTAGCGGGCACGCTGGGCGCGTGTGAGCGGCTCCAGCCAGGCGTCGTAGGCGGCGATCGTCGAGTCCACGAGCGTGGCGTGGACCCACAGCGCGAGCTGCGGATCCAGCGCGCTGTAGCGGCGGCCGTAGCGCTCGCGGGCGATCGGGTCGAGGACATCGCCCCGAATCCCGCGGTGGAGGTCGCTCAGGCGGCGGATCTCACCACGTGCCGCCTCCGCGCTGCCGTAGACGATGCGCAGGTATGACCGGAGCGTGCCCGAGAGGCGCGTCCACGGATCGGCCTGGAAGTCGGAATGCTCGGCCACGCCGGCGGCGACGAGCGGATGCGCGATCTGGAGCAGGAGCGCCCGGGGCCCTGCGCCGAGCAGGAGCATCGCCTCGCGATTGAGCCGCCACGCCTCACTGCCGGGTCCGTAGAACCCGCCGTCGACGATGCTCGTCAGCGGTCGCCCGGCCGGCGCCCGACGAACCACCAGGCGGCCGGGAATGCCGCGGCGGCGAGGGCGAGCTTCAGCCCGTCCCACAGCAGGAACGTGCGCATGCCCTTGTCGAAGGCGACCGCGAGGTCGCCACCGAAGGCCGTGTATGCAAGCCACGGCACGCCGACCGCGTAGATCACGAGGCTGCCCAGGAGCATGGCGCCGATGGCACCGAAGATGTTGCGATCCCAGCCGAGCTCGGCCAGGCGCCCGACGACGCCGGACGCGATCACGAACCCGACGATGTAGCCGCCCGATGCGCCGAGCAGGATGGCGGTCCCGTGCTTGCCGTCGGCGAAGACCGGCAGGCCGATGACCCCGATCGCGACGTACAGGAGCGTCGCCGCGAGACCCCGTCGGAAGCCGAGCGCGCCCGCCGCGAGCAGCACGCCGAAGGTCTGCAATGTGTACGGCACGGGATTGCCCGGCTCGTAGAACGAGATCCTGGCGCAGAGAGCGATCAGCGCGGTGCCGATCAGGATCAGGGCGAGGTGCCGGGCTCGCGTGTGTAGTCGCTCCGAGACGCGGATCGGGACGAGAAAGTCACCGATCGTGAGGCCGCGTTCCTGGGCGGGCAGGCGATCGAGGCGGGGCATGCCGATCGTCATCGAGGCGCGAGTCTAGCAGACGGGTCCCGCGATTCCGGGGGCCGGCGGGGTCGTCGCGACCCTCCGGCCGCGCGTGGATCAGTTGCGAATCAGTCGTAGTGCAGCGACCGGACGATCGAGATCCTTGATGCGGCGAGCGCCGGGTACAGGGCGGCGAGCGTGGGTAGGACCAGGCCCAGGACGGCCGCGACGCCGATCGGTACCCACGGAATGCCGCCGGGCGTGCCAAACCCGCCACCGAGCTGGAGCAGCAGGGCGCCGGCCCCGATCCCGGCGATGGACCCGAGCACCACCCCGACGATGCCCAGGATGGTGGCCTCGACGACGACCATGCGCATGACCTGGCGGCGGCTCATGCCGATGGCCCGGAGGACGCCGATCTCCCGGATCCGCTCGAAGACGCCCATCGTGAGCGTGTTGACGATGCCCAGCGCGGCGACGATCACCGCGACGATGGCGAGGGCGTCGAAGACGCTGAAGACACGGGCCAGTGCGTCGGCGATCGCACCCTGGACTCGCTCGATCGGGTTGGCCTCGAGGGCGAACGTCTTCGCCGTGGCGGCAAGCGCCGGGGCGGCTGTCGCGGCAGCACCGGGTGCGAAGCGGACCGCGAAGGCATCGGCGCCCAGGACGCCGAGCGTCTCGGTGGCATCCTTCCAGCCGACGAGGATCGCCTCGCCGCTCGTGCCGGGCATGGACCGCTCGACGATTGCCGCGACCGTGAGCTCGAGCTGGTGCTCCGAGTCAATCGGGATGCGCATCGCGTCGCCGACGTGCAGCCCCAGGCGGCCGGCGAGGGCCTGGGGCAGGATCGCGGCCCCGCCGGTGTCGAGGGCGGTCAACGCCGCCGTTCGATCCCCCGCCAGCACGGTCAGCCGGCCGTCGGCCAGGAAGTCCGCGCCCACGACCGCAGCGGCGTCCACGCGCATGCCGCGGAACGCAAGGTCGAAGGAGGCGATCGGGGTCACTCGCGCGACGCCGGGCACGGCCGCGAGTGCGTCCTGGACACCCTCGTCCGCCGCGACGGGTCGGATGGAGCTGACGAGCTCGTCACCGGGGACGACATCGTTGAGCCAGGCGAAGGCCGATGCCCGGGCGGCCTGCGCGGACCAGCCGAGCGCCACGACCATCGCGAGGCCGATGACGAGCGACCCGAGGGTCAGCGTGGTGCGGCTGCGGTCGCGGGCGAGCGAGCCGCGGGCGAGGCGCTCCTCGATCCGCAGGAAGAGGACCAGGGGCAGGCCGAGCAGGCGCGCCATCGGCCGCAGGATGAACGGCGAGAGCAGCGTAGCGAGCAGCAGAACCGAGTAGACCGCGAGGGCGCGCTCGGCTCCCGACGCGGCAATGACCGGCGGCCAGGCGAGCATCGCGAGCACGGCCACGACCAGGAAGATGAGGGCGATCCAGGACAGTCGACCGCGGCGCAGCGCGGGCAGGTCCAGTCGGGCGCGGAGTGCCTCGATGGGCGAGATCTGCGCGGCGGCAAGCGCCGGCTCGATGGCGGCGAGGATGGTGATGACGATGCCGACGGCAGCGGCCGTCAGCATGCCCGACGCGTCGATCCGCGAGACGTCCGCGGCAAGGCCCGTCGCCTCGCTCACCGCGTCTGCCATGACGAGGGCAAGGCCCGACCCGAGCAGTGCCCCGAGGGCTGCCCCCGCCGCCCCGAGGAGCAGCGCGCCCATGAACACGAACCGGCCCAGCTGGGCACGCGTCGCACCGGCGGCTCGCAGCAATCCGACTTCGCGGGCGCGCTCGCCGACGGTCATCGACAGCGTGTTGACGATCAGGAATGCCCCGACGAACAGGACGATCGCCGCGACCAGGGCCGCGGTGCCCTGGAACGAAGCGGACGATGCGCGCAGCCCGGCGGCGAGGTCGGCCGGCGAGGCCAGCACATACGGCTCCACCATCGTGGTCTCGAGGTGGCTGGTGACCGCCGCGAAGGCATCCGGGGCGAGGTTGAGGTCCACTCGCGTGGCGCCCTTGAGGCTGAAGGTGGACTGCGCGATCTGGATCGGGACGATGACCGTCCGACCGGCACCCGGGATCGGCCCGACGCCGGGCACCACGCCAACGATCCGCAGCTCGACGAGGCCGCCCGCGCCGAGCAGCGTCAGCTTGCCGCCAAGTGTGTAGCCGTCCTGCTCCGCGAGCGCCTCGGTAATCAGGACGACCGGCTCCGCACTGCCATCGAGCGTCGTGCCCGCGGCGATCGGCAGCTCGTGGAGACGCGTGTACGAGGCGGGATCTATGCCGAGCACGGTGACGGCAGCGGACGCGCCACCCGTCGGCGAGGCGAACGGGAAGGTGCGGTGCTCGATGACGGGCGCGGCGTCGAGCACGCCTTCGGTGGCGCTGTTCGCCTCGATAGATAGCTCCGTGTGGCCGGCCTCTTGGAAACCCGAGACCCGCAGGTCGGCCTGGCCCACCATGTCGCGGACGGTCCGCTCCACCGCCTGGTCCAGCGCCGC
>JANLSG010000291.1:0-11269 GCA_031362295.1 Chloroflexota bacterium | reverse complement strand
ACGTGACTGGACCCCAGGGCAGGGTGCCGATCTTCGGCCCAGGGGTTGACGAAAACGATCGGACACGCTCGTAGTGGATGCTGACGAAGGGCTTTGGACGGGGAGTTCGACTCTCCCCCATCTCCACCACTTCCTTCTTTTGGACGCCGGTTTCGGCGCGCCCGGCGCGCCACGTCCTCAGCGCCAGCCGAGCTCGGGCGCGACGTACATGAGGATGCTTTCGATTGCGTGGGCGTTGTACTCGACGCCGAGCTGGTTCGGGACGGTCAACAACAACGTATCGGCGGCATGGATGGCGGTGTCCTTCGCGAGTTCTCTCACGAGCACGTCGGGCTCCGCAGCGTACGAGCGTCCGAAGATCGCCTTCGTCTGCGCATCGATGTAGCCGACCTTGTCGGTGTCGTCACCGCCGCGTCCGAAGTACGCTCGATCCTGGTCGTTGACCAGGGCGAAGATGCTCCTGCTGACCGACACCCTTGGCTCGCGCTGGTGGCCCGCGGCGGCCCATGCCTCGCGGAACAGCCGGATCTGCTCTGCCTGGAGCGCGTGGAACGGCACGCCCGCGTCCTCGGTCATGAGCGTTGAGGACTGCATGTTCATGCCCTGCTTCGCGGCCCACTCCGCTGTGGGGCGCGAGCCGGCGCCCCACCAGATGCGGTCGCGGAGGCCGGGAGCATGCGGTTCGGGGCGCAAGAGCCCGGGCGGGTTCGGGAACATCGGCGTCGGGTTCGGCTGGGCGAAGCCGGCACCGGCGAGTGCTTGAAGGAACACCTCGGCGTGCTGCCGAGCCAGATCGGCCCCGACTGGATCGCCCTCGGCCGGCGCGTAGCCGAAGTAGCGGAAGCCATCGATGACCTGCTCCGGCGAGCCGCGGCTGATCCCGAGCTGCAGCCGGCCGCCGGCGATCAGGTCTGCCGCACCCGCGTCCTCGACCATGTACAGCGGGTTCTCGTAGCGCATGTCGATGACGGCGGTGCCGATCTCGATCCGCTTCGTCCGCGCCCCGATCGCGGCCAGCAGTGGGAATGGTGAGGCCAGCTGCTGGGCGAAGTGGTGGACGCGGAAATAGGCGCCGTCGGCGCCAAGGTCCTCCGCCGCCTCCGCGAGCTCGATCGACTGGATCAGGGCATCGGCGCCGGAGCGCACCTGCGAGTAGGGAGAGGTGGACCAGTGGCCGAACGACAGGAACCCGATCTTCTTCATGGAGGCGCGTCCGACGTCTTCATGGCCCGAGTCTGGCGCAAATCGACGGGTTTGGTACCGTCCGGCGATGCCCACCGTTCGCGAACTGCGCATTGCCCTCACCGTCGACGACTACGAGGCCGGTGTCGCCTTCTATCGCGACGCACTCGGTCTGACGGAGGTCGAGTCCTGGGTGCGACCGGATGGTCGCGGGACGATCCTCGATGCCGGGTGGGCGACGCTTGAGCTGTTCGACAGGCAACAGGCCGACACCCTCGATCGGATCGAGGTCGGGCGGCGGGTCTCGGGTCCCGTTCGGTTGGCCCTCCACGTCGCTGATTCGGCGGCCGTCGCCGACCACCTCATCGAAGCCGGCGCCATGCGCGAGCATGAACTCGTGGTGACCCCGTGGGGCGATCGGAACGTCCGCGTCCGTGCGCCGGATGGGATGCAGCTGACGCTTTTCAGCCTCGCGGAGGACTGAGGGCGAGTCTCCCGCTCAGGTTCCGGGGCTCGGCGCCGCCTCGGGGACCCGAGGTGGTTCGATGTCGAGCCAGCCCTCGTCGGCGGCCCGAAGCGACAGCTCGACGCGGCCGCCCGTGATGCCGAAACGCTCGTAGATGTCGGTGAGGCGGCTCTCGACGGTCTTCGGGGACATCCCGAGGCGCGCGCCGATCTCCTTGTTGGACTTCCCTTCCATCGCCAGGCGGACCACCTCGCGCTCGCGCGGCGCAAGGCTCACGAAGCCCTTCTGGAGCTGATCCTGGGTGAAGACGGATCCACCGGCATGGACCGTTCGGATGGCGGCCACGAGATCCGGAAGCGGAACCGTTTTGAGCAGGAAGCCAGCGGCGCCGAAGCGCGAGGAGGCGGCGACGTATTGGGACGTCTTGAACGAGGAGATCACGAGGACGGCCGGCCGTGTCCGTGAACCTCGCTCGGCCAGCGCCTGGATCCCGTTGCCGTCCTCCAGGCGAACGTCCAGGAGGACGACGTCGAGGTCTTCGCGGACGAGGAGGTCGCGTGCCTGCTCGATCGTGCTGCCGCGGCTCACGACATCGATATCCGCGATGGTGGCGAGGGCAACCACCAGCCCGCTGGTCACCATTGGGTGGTCATCCACGATCGCGAGGCGGATGGTCACGCCTGCCACGCGACCCGCACGGTCGTGCCCCGCTTCGAGCCGTCGATCGACAGCTCGGCATCGATTGCTTCCGCTCGCCGGCGCATCGATGCGAGCCCGAGGCGCTTTCGCTTCGTGGCGTCTCGAGCCGCCTCGGTCGCCAGGCCGGCGCCGTCGTCGCTCACCTCCACCTCGACGCGATCCGGGGCGACGGTGGCCCGGAGGTGCACCGCGGATCCGCCCGAGTGGCGGATCGCATTGCCGACCGCCTCGGACGCGATCCGGAACATCGCCAGCTCCACCTCCGTGGGCGGTCGTCGATCGGCGCCGAATCCCGTGTCGTCCACGACATCGGCCTGGACAGGGAAGGCGGCGGTCGTCGCCTCCTCGGCGAGGAATTCGAGCGCGGCGGGCAGGCCCAGGTCGTCGAGCACCGGCGGGCGGAGCTCAGTGGCCACGTTGCGAAGATGACCGGCCAGCGCGCGGAGGTTTTCGCTCTCCGCCTCCGTGCCAGGCACGATCTCCAGCCTGCGAATCACCGCCGCGAGCTCCTGCAGCGGCACGTCGTGCAGCTCGCGCGCGAGCCGCGCCCGCTCCGCCTCGGAGGCCTCGGCGGCTGCGTGCTGCCGAACGTCTCCGAACAATGCTTCCTCGAACGAGCCTCCCAACCTACGGCGCATTACCGGCACGGCCGCGAGGGCGGCGACCAGGAGCAGCGCCATCGGGATCGGGTCGAGCTCGAGGATCGCCCCAACGGCGAGGGCAGCGAGGGCGAGACCCGCCACCACGAACACGTCGAATAGTCGCGGCCGGATCAGTCGGATGGGCTGGCCGGTCATGATCGGCAGGACCCCGCGATCGACGATGAGTGCGAGGGTTGCCCATAGCGCGACGTTGCTGCGGACCGCCTCCATGTCGAGGTAGGCGTCTGCTCCCGTGACCCGGGCGACCGCCCATGCTCCTGCCAGCCCGAGCAGGATTGCCATGGCGACGACATGGCTGCGAAAGCCCATGCGAAGCCTGAATCCAAGCGCTGCCGCGGGAACGAGCGCCGCGCTTGCCATAACGATTGTCGACAGCTCTGCACCACCCTCTCGCTGCAGCGGAAGGGCGGCGCAAAGAAGCGCCGCTGCGGCCGTGGGTAGCACCCACCGTCGACGGGTTCGCAGGAAGATGACGGCAACGTAGGCCGCGGCGAGACCCGCCAAGCCGACTGGAGCGGATTCGGCCAGGCTCGCGTTGGCCACGGCGCCGTCCGCGGTATGGCGCATCGGTCCGTCGATCGTCTCCAGGCGCCATCCGCCGGGTTCGTCGGCAGCGATGACCTCATCGATGATCTGGCCGGGGCGAATGCCAGCGGCCCACGCATAACCGGTTGGGCTGATTTCCGTAAGGCGACCGCTTGGGTCGTAGGGACCGACACCTGGATCCGCCACTCCCCTCAACGCTGCCGAGGAGGCCGCCACGCCGGCGACCAGGGCTCCGACCGCGAGACCGGTCAGGGCCGTGCGACGAACTTTGTACGCCAGGTCGGATCGGCTCAACCCGGCAAAACCCTCCCGCATCCCAAGGGTTCTGCCGGATACCGCGACGGAGAGGCGCGCCATAGCGTGGGCAAGGTTACTCATGCCTCGGGGGCAAGGGGAGGACTTTCTCGTGGCTGGTCGCCTCCGCGCGCTCATCACTGGGTCGATACTCGTCGGCTTGATGCTCGTCGTGGGCTCCTGGAGCCCGGTCGCAGCAGCAGACGAAGAGTCCGGCGCTGCAACAACGATCACCGCGTACCTCGACGGCAAGGCAATCCCGCTCGCCGACGTCTCGCGGTACTACTGCGACGACTTCTCGTACCCGATCATCACGTGTTCCAGAAGCTCCCTGGTCTCGACGGCTCGCACGACCGTCATGTCGCTGCTCGCCTCGGTCGACTACGCAACGATCTACGAGTACAACTTGTTTTCGGGAGCCTGGATGCACGTGTCCCAGGACTACAACGTGCTCAGCCTGATCGGATGGAACGACAAGATCAGCTCGTTCAAGGGTCGAAACAGCGAGACGGGAATCTTCTTCACCGACTGGCTGTATGGCGGCAGCCAATGGAGCTTCTGCTGCAATTCGCAGCAGGGATCGCTCGGTGGCTACGACAACACCTTCAGCTCGATCAAGCGCACGTGAGCCGATTCGCGACGGAACGTAGGGATTCCCCTACTTACGCCCGAGCGCATTCCATGCGTACCGTGACGAGCGATGGACGCCCGTAGCGCGACGCCGCCGCAAGCGGTTCGATTTGGCATCCGCGTCGACTGCGTGAACAGAACGGATCGGGTCTCGCCGTACCACCGGATTCGGTCGATCGGCGGGCTCGGGGCAGACGGCTTGCGCTGGCACCTCAGCGAGGAAGCGGCGATCGAGGCGATCGAATCCGAGCGCGCGACCTTCTACCTCGAGTGGCCCGCAGGTCATCGACTGAACATCCTCGCCGCACAGGGCCTCGGCAAGCGCTACCTCAAGACCGAGTCTGACGGGGAATCCCCGGATCGGCTGCTCGCCCTCGGGGATTGCGGCTGACCGAGATGCCCGTTTCGGGTTGCGGGCGCCCGGTATCCTGCGCCGATGAGCGACCAGGCGCCGACCGTCGAGCCGACGTACGTCATCTCGACGAGCGCGCTCGCCAAGCGGTTCAAGGACATCGATGCCGTGGCGGGCGTCGATCTCCGCGTTCCCGCCGGCGGCGTATACGGCTTCCTGGGTCCGAACGGAGCGGGCAAGACGACCACCATTCGGATGCTGCTGGGGCTGATCCGCCCGACTCGGGGCACCGCCTCACTGTTCGGCGAGCAGGTCGCGTCGGGGAGGGCGGTGCTGGATCGCGTCGGTGCGCTAGTGGAGCGGCCGGCGTTCTACCCGTACCTCTCCGCCGCGGACAACCTGCGGCTGTTCGGGTTCACCCGGGGGATGGCCGAATCTCGCCTCCGAACCGCGGTCCCGGAAGCCCTGGATCGGGTGGGCTTGACAGAGACGCGAAAGCGCAAAGCGGGCCGGTTCTCCACGGGCATGCGCCAACGACTCGGCATCGCCGCCGCGCTGCTCGGCAATCCGGAGCTGGTGATCCTCGACGAGCCGGCCAACGGACTCGACCCGAACGGCGTCGTCGATGTGCGGAACCTGATCTCCAATCTGGCCCGTGACGGCATCACCATCTTCCTTTCCAGCCACGTGCTGCCCGAGGTCGAGCAGCTGTGTGATCGCGTGGCGATCCTGCAGCGGGGTCGTGTCATCGCCGAGGGCGCGACCCAGGAGATGCTCCGGCAGGGCGAGCGCCTGTACGTCCGGTTCGAGACCGCCGCCGACACGGAGCGGGCCCGCCCGGTCCTCGCGACGCTTGGAGACGTGAGCGACGTCGATGGCGGCATCCTGAGCATTCCAAAACGGCCCGGCGAGGAGGCCCTTCGACCGCTGGTCGAGGCCGGGCTCTACCCGGCCGAGCTGTACGTGAAGCGCCACACGCTCGAATCCGTGTTCATCGAGCTCACGGGCGACCACGAGCCGGCGCCCCCGGTGGGAGGCACGGCATGAGCGGCCTGATCCGCGCGGAGCTGCTCCGTTTCCGGAAGCGGCGATCGCTGCAGATCATCGTGATCGCGATCCCGCTGCTGGTGACGTTCTTCTTCATCGTTGGCTTCGCATCGATCGAACAACCCCCACCCCCGTTCGATGAGGCGGCCGTTCGGGCGCGGCTCCTTGCCGAAAACTTCGGCGGCTACGTGCCCGAGGAGCTGAAGCCCCTCCTGGATGAGTCGGTCGAGCAGGAGCGCTACTACACCGAACAGAGTCGCGAGCAGATCACCATCGCTCGAAGCGGCTACGCCTTCCCACAGAGCGTCGTGACCGTGTTCGGCTTTGGCACATTCCTGTTCTTCGCGCTCATCCTGCTTACCGCGACGACCATCGGCGACGATTTCGGCTGGGCAACGATCCGGACGACCCTGCTCGCCTCGAGCCACCGCGTCCGCCTGCTCGCCGTGCGGCTGGGCGCACTCGGCGCGATTGCGCTGGGGCTCATCGCGTCGCTGCTGTTCCTCGGCGTGAGCCTGCCGGCGACGCTCGGAGCGGTCGGCGTGCAGTTTCCGCCCGCCGCGCCGGTGAACGTGGGCGGGTTGGCTGTTCTGCTCGCCGGGATGTTCGAGACCAGCCTCATCGTGATCTCGTTCGCCGCCATGGCCACCCTGCTCGTCAGATCGGGCAGCCTGACGCTGGTCGTGATGCTCGTCTATGTCGTGATCGAAGCCTCGATCCTCACGCTCCTCCTGCGCTTCGAGGCGTTCCAGGACGACGGGCCGCTGCGATGGCTCCTGGATGCGTTTCCAGTCCGCGGCCTGTCGACGCTCATGGAGGTCGCGGGTCGGGTCGCCTCGGGCGTGCCGCGCTATGAGGGCGACGTCATCCGCAGCCTTGGCGATGCGACCGTACCGATGGTCGCCATGGTGATCTGGGGCACGCTATTCGCGGCGATCGCCTTCCGACGATTTGCCCGGATGGATATCGCCGAGTAGCTAGGCCCTCGGCAACACAACAATCCGGCGATTGGGCTCCTCGCCGATCGACTGGGTCGCCACATCGGGGTTGGACTTCAGCGCGAGGTGGATCCAGCGCCGCTCGAGGGCGGGCATCGCGTCCAGCTGGAGCATCTTGCCGGTCTCGACGACGCGCGCGGCTGCGCGTTCGGCGATCTCCCGGAGCTGGCGCTCGCGCCGGCCGCGGTAGTCCTCCACGTCGACCAGGACGCGGGTCCACGCGCCCATCTGGCGCGAGAGCATGAGGTTCACGAGGTGCTGCAGCGCCGACAGGCGCTCCCCCTTGCGGCCGATCAGCGCCCCGAGTTCCTCGCGCTCGCCGTCATCGCCGACCACGTTGAGCCGGCTCGTCTCGCCCGTCTCGACATCCACGCGGGCGGCGAACCCGATATGGGCCAGCAGCTGCTCCAGGATGAGCTTGCCGGCGGCAAGCGCCTCGGGCGATGCCTCGGCGGCTTCCAGCTCGGCGCGCTCGGCGGCAACGGAGCCGCGCAGCGCGGCGACCTCTGCCTGCTCGCCTTCGGTCAGGTCGGCCGACGGTCGGCGCGGTGCCTCGCGGTCCGCGTCGTAGCGCCGAGGACCACGGTCCCGGCGATCGTCGCGGCGCGGGGCCCGATCCTCTCGCGGACGGGCGTCTCGTGGGCGTTCCTCTTGTGGCATCGACTCGTCGTCCACGAGCGGCTCCATCACGGGAGCATCGCCACCGAAGGCGCGAGTCGCGCTCTCCGGTCGCGGACCGTCGGCGCGCGGCGCGGGCTGATCGTCCCGGCGCGGCCCACGATCTCGATCGAACGGGCCGCCACGACCGGCGGGTCGGTCGTCGCGACGCGGGCCGCGATCGTCGCGTCGAGGGCCGCGATCCCGGTCGAATCCACCCCGGTTTCGGTCGAAGCCGCGACCCGGAGCGCTATCGTCGCGCTCACGATCGCGTGGCGGGGGTGGCGGGAGCGGCCGGGCCGCAGCCGCCTCGCGCTTGGGGGCAGCGCCACCCAGCTCGGAGCGGGGTGCCGCGAGCACGCGCGCCGGCTCGGCGCCCATGCCCAGAACGCCACGGCTGCCGGGCGTCAGGATCTCGAAGTCGAGGTCATCCAGGCCGACGCCGAAGTCCTCGCGCGCAAGGCGCAGGGCCTCCTCGACCGACTTCCCGGTGAACTCGCGATACGCGCTGGTGCTGCTCATCGACGTCTCCCTCGCCGGCCCTGTCGACCTCGGTGGCGAATCGTTGCGTTCGCCGACGCCGAGCGATCGAGGGCAGACTTCTCAGGATTGGGTCGCGCCGACGCTCCCGCCGTGCGCGATGTGGATGCGGCCGCCGAGGGCACGGCGACCGGGAAGCGCGGGGAATGGTCCACGGCGAATGCCGGGGTCCGGCCAAAGAGCGGGAACATGCCGCCCCAGCCGGTGGTCAGGAATTGCTGGACGATCTGGTAGATCGTCGAGACGATCAGGTACAGGAAGACGCCCACCGGGATCGCGCTGCCGTACAGCACGGTGATCAGCGGCAGCCAGAGCGACAGCGAGCGCTGCGTCCGGGCCTGCTGGTCGAGCGCGACATCGGGGTTATGCGGCGGCAACGCCATCCGCGAGGCGACGAGCTGCAGCACGGTGTAGAAGAGGGCGAAGACCGAGATGCCCGCACCGATCAGCGGCAGCGTGAACGGCAGGGGGATGAGCCCCTCGAAGCCGCTCGCGTGGATGCCGCCGAGCCAGGTGATGGTCGAGTCGATGCACGGCGCGTATTCCTGCACGCCACTCGGGAGCGTGATGAGCGTCGGCGTCGGGCAGGTGAGCGGCACGATCTGGAAGCCGAAGACCTTCAGCGACTCCACGAGGTCCGCTGCCTGGAGGCCTTCGCGAACGACCTGGTACATGGGCAGGATGAGCAGGATCGGGAGCATCGCGACCAGGCAGCCCGCCTGGCTGACGCCGCGCTCCTTGTACAGCGCCATGGTCGCCTGCTGTGTCTTCGCGCGGTCGCCCTTGTAGCGGCGCTGGAGCTCCTTGACCTCGGGCGCGATCGCCTGCATCCGGCGCATCGACACCATCTGGCGGCGCATCAGCGGGACGAGTGCCGTGCGGACGATGAGCGTCGTGATGATGATCGCGATGCCCATGTCGCGGACCACGCCGTGGATGCCGACGAGCATGATCAGGAAGAGTTGGAAGATCGGGTTGAAGAGCCACGCCAGGATGCTGACGGGATCCGCCTTGATCTCGGCCGGCTTCACGATCAGCGGCGTGACCGGCGTGGGCACCGGGGTCACCGCCGGCGGGGCGCTGACGACGGGGCCCGCGCTCTGACCCGGCGCCAGCGAGGCCGGGGCGCTGGACGGCTCGATCGGCGAGCACGCGGAGATCACGAAGGCGAGGACCACGAGGAAGCCGAGTCCGAGGGCTTTCATCGCACCGGGTCGTAGCCGCCCGGGTGGCCGGGATGGCAGCGGGCGATGCGGCGCGCGCCCATCCAGGAGCCCTTGAACAGCCCGTAGCGCTCGATCGCCTGCTCGGTGTAGCGCGAGCACGTGGGCTCGTAGCGGCAGCTGGAGGGCAACCAGGAGAACAGGAACCGATAGGCGTGGATCAGCACGATCCCGACCCGCCCGAGGATCCCGACGTGCATCCCGACTTGCGTCAACCGCGTCCCAGGCCCATCTCACCGCCATGCTCGGCCAAGACACCGCCACGGGCGAGCAGCCGGCCGAGGGCCGCACCGATCGCCACATGGTCGGCACCGACGATCGCCGGCCGGGCGATCACCAGCACGTCCCAACCCGGCTGCAGCACCGGCTGCATCGACCGGATCGCTTCCCGAAGTCTTCGCCGGACGCGATTCCTGACCACCGCCGAGCCGAGTGCTCGACCGGTCGCCAGACCAAATCGCGTGATCCCGAGCTCGGTTCGCAGGACCCGAGCGGCGAGGAGCGGGTGCGAACGGATCGTCCCGCGCTCCTGGAGCGCCGCGAAATCCTGCTTCTGGGAAAGCATCTCGAGCCGCGGCCGTGGGCCGCGCCCGGCTGTCAGGCCGACAGGCGCTTGCGACCGCGGGCCCGGCGTGCGGCAAGGACGCGGCGTCCGCCCGTCGTCTTCATACGGGCGCGGAAGCCGTGTTCCTTGGCGCGGTGGCGCTTCTTGGGCTGGTAGGTCTGCTTCATGCTGCCTGCGCGGGATCCTCTCCATCCGACCTCGGGGTCAGTCCGTCATCGACCCCTGAAGGCACGCAAACGCGCCAAACGCCCGAATCACGGGCGGGGCGCGTTCATCGTCCGGCGGATGATAGGTCGCGCGCGACGCGAGCGTCAAACGATCGTCCAGATCGAGGGCCGGTGCAGCCGAAGCCGTATACTCCTGGGGAGTATCGCGGATTTGCCTTGCGGGGTCCCGGCGGCGGTGCTATGTTTCGCCACCCGAAGCCTTGGCGAACGCCCCACCCGCCCCGCGCCAAGCCTCGGTCGCGTGCCCGATTTCCGCCTTGGCGGCAATGACCCCGGCCTCAGAATTACCACGAGAGTCCCAACCGACCCATGGACGCGAAGCAGGTCTGGCGCGCAGCCCTTGGCGAGCTCCAGGTCACCCTTTCTCCCGCCAACTTCGAGACCTGGCTGCGCGATACCGCGCTGGTCGAGGTCGATGACACGCGCTTCCGGATCTCCGTCCCGAACGGCTTCGCCAAGGACTGGCTTGAGAGCCGCTACCGGTCGCTGATCTCGCAGACGCTTGGCCGGATCGTGGGCTACGCGGTCCAGGTGGACTTCTTCGTCGGGGTCGAAGGGCCTGCGGCGGACGACGCGGCGGAGGCGAGCTCGCCGGTCGCCATGTCCGGTTCCATGTCCGAGGACAAGCCGGCGGCGCACCCGACGCCCGTGGCCGTCGGGCCGGGCATGCTGCCGCGGAGCGGCGACGCACCGGAGCGGCGCCAGGCGCCCCCGACGCCCCAGGTCCGCGTGGAGCCCGGCCGTGTCGGCGGCGAGGGCGGGACCAGCAACATCAATCCCCGCTACACGTTCTCGAACTTCATCGTGGGGTCCGCCAACCGCCTCGCGCACGCGGCGAGCCTGTCGGTCGCGGAGCGCCCTGGCCACGCCTACAACCCGCTCTTCCTGTACGGCGGCGTCGGCCTCGGCAAGACCCACCTGATGCACGCCATCGGCAACCAGGTCGCCGCGAAGTTCCCGCGCAAGCGCGTCGTCTATGCGACCTCCGAGAAGTTCACCAACGAGTTCATCACCTCGATCCAGCAGGGCAAGATCGACGAGTTCCGCGCCCGCTACCGCCGGATCGACCTGCTCCTCATCGACGACATCCAGTTCATCGCCGACAAGGAGCGGACCCAGGAGGAGTTCTTCCACACGTTCAATGCCATCCACGAGGACGGCAAGCAGATCGTGCTGAGCTC
>JANLSG010000249.1:0-47100 GCA_031362295.1 Chloroflexota bacterium | reverse complement strand
AGGTTCGTGGCACCCGGGCCGAGGGTCGCCATGGCCACCGCGGCGCGACCCGTGAGCCGGCCATAGACGTCCGCCATGAACGCGGCGCCCTGCTCGTGCCGGGTGGTGATGTGCCTGATTGTCTCGGAGCGCGAGAGCGACTCGAGCAGGTCGAGCGTCTCCTCGCCCGGCACGGAGAAGACGTAGTCGCAGGACTCAGCCTCAAGGCACTGGACGAGCAGGTCCGCGGCAGTTCTGGGGCGTGTTGAACTCACCGGGGGAGTGTACCGGCGGGCTTTCGCACGGCTGGTGATGCGTGCGGTGTGTCCGTTCGCCAGCGAACCGCCACCACGCGACCGCTTCCCGGGTTGATCCATGCGATCGCCGGCGCGGTGGGTGGCTCCGTCCCGTCCATCAACGTGCGAACCAGGGCCTCGGACGAGCCGGGGCACCGCGTTCGGAGGAATTCCTGGAACGACGCGACGAGCCGTCGATGTGCCGCGCTATCGATCAGCAGCCAGGCCACAGCGACGCGATACGGCCCTGCCTCACCGCCGATGAGGATGGCCATGCCAGCGAGGTCTTTCGCCTTTCGGTCCGACGATCTCGAAAGCGCCCCGAGGTCACCCGCCCGGTTCACGATTTCGATCAGGAGCAGGACCCCCCGACGATCATCGCGCTGGACGACGTCCGCCACGTACGGCAACCGACTCGTGGACGTGGCCAGCTCCACGTTCGACGTGCGCCTATGAAGCCGTCCGAGCCGCAGGACCAACTCCTGCGCCGCAAGGTGGCCCGCGTCGTGCAGCGTGGCGGCCGTCCCGTCGTCGAGCGTTTCGCGCGAAAAAGCCACCGCAAGCGGCCGATCCAGCGCGATGCCGAGCTTGACCCACAATTCGAGCGGCGCATTCGCGCCTTCGCCGCGCTCCATCTCCGCAACGCGTGCTGGCGAGCAGCCGATTCGCGCCGCGACCTGCGCCTGGGTCAGCCTCCGCCGCCGTCGTGCGCGCCGGGTGTCCTGGCCGAGCGTTCCCGCAAGGGCGGCCGCTTCAAGGTGTCCGGCTGCCGCAGTTCCCGTCGGCCTGGCTCGTCGCATGATGCCCGGATCATGAATCCCGCCGCTTTACTGCCAATTACGCGCCAGGCGGGTTGTTCTTAAGGGGCTCGGCTGTCGCAGTTCTCATCGGCCTGACCCGTCGCCTGATACCCGGATCATCATTCCTGGCGCTTCATTGCCAATAGCGTGGCTCGGCGCGTCACGCTTCCGGCTTGGACGCGCCTGATTCAGGCGCTGCGAGCCCGAGATGAGCAGGACTTCGTGGCCGCAAGGTGGGCCCGGGACCGACTATCGCCTTGGTTCCCCAGGATTTGATGGTCCCAGCATCACGGCGGCCAACAACGGACCCGCCGATTGGGCGGGCCGCGGCGCGAACCGGCTCCTACTGCGGCTGGGCGACGACCATGATCTTGAGCTCGGTCATGTCCTCGATCGACCAGCGCAGTCCCTCGCGGCCCAGGCCGGAATCCTTGACGCCGCCGTAGGGCATGTGGTCGACCCGGTAGCTCGAGATGTCGTTCATCACGACGCCGCCAACCTCGAGCTCCTCGAATGCCTGCCAGGCATGACCCAGGTCGTTCGTGAACACGCCGGTCTGGAGGCCGAAGTCGCTGTCGTTGACCTGCTCGATGGCCGACCCGAAGTCCGAGAACGTCGACAGGACCACGAGCGGGGCGAACGCCTCGTTGCTGCAGACCTGGGCCTTGTTGGGAACGTCGGCCAGGACGGTCGGCTCGAAATAGGCGCCGTTGGCGGAACCGCCGGCGAGCAAGGTGCCGCCCATGGACACCGCCTCGTTGACCCAGCGCTGGACGCGCTCGGCGTTCGGCTCGTCGACCATCGGCCCAAGGTCCGTCGTTGGATCGAGGGGATCGCCGACCTTCAGGAGCAGGACGCCGGCGAGGAGCTTCGCGCGGAATTCCTCGGCGACAGCGTCGTGGACGTAGATCCGCTGCACGCTGATGCACGACTGGCCCGCGTAGCTGAAGCCGCCGACCAGGATCCGCTTGACTGCCCAGTCCACGTCCGCGGTCGCGTCGATGATCACCGCGGCGTTGCCGCCGAGCTCCAGCACGACCTTCTTCTTGCCGGCGCGCTCCTTCATCCGCCACCCGACCGACGGGCTGCCCGTGAAGGTGAGGAGCTTGAAGCGCGGGTCGGAGACCATCCGATCGCCGAGCTCGCGCGTCATCGGCAGGATGCTCACGGCGCCCGCCGGGAGCCCGACGGCGTCGATGATCTCGCCGACCGTGAGGATCGTGAGCGGATCCTTGGTCGCGGGCTTCAGGACGATCGAACAGCCGGCGGCGATCGCCGGCGCGATCTTGTGCGCCGCCAGGTTGAGCGGGAAGTTGAACGGGCTGATGCCCGCGACCGGCCCAATCGGGAACCGCCGGGTGATCCCGAACCGGCCCCGCGACGCCGCCACGAGGTCCAGCGGGATCACCTCGCCCAGCATCCGCTCGGCCTCCTCGGCGGCGAGCCGGAAGGTGAAGACCGACCGGTCCACCTCCACCAGCGCGTCGCGCAGGGGCTTCCCCGCCTCCAGGCTGAGGATCTGGCCCAGCTCTTCGCGCCGCGCCTTGATCCCCGCGGAGATCTCGCGCAGGGCGCGGCTCCGCTCGTAGACCGGGAGCGCACGGGTCTCCTTGAATGCGGCGACGGCGGCGGTGACCGCCTCCTCGTACTGCGCCTCGGTGGCGTTGTACGTGGCGCCCGCCGGCGTCGCCGGGACGGCCGGGTTGTCGACGACCAGCGTGTTGGGCGACTCGACCCACTTCCCGGCGAGGTAGATCGGGTGCGGCTTGGTTGCGGTCAGGGTCATCGAAGGCTCCGTGGCGTGGTCCCGCATCGTACTCCGGGCAACGTCTCGCCTCAGCGCCCGCGCCCGAAGATCGTGTCGAAGACACCGCGGATGAGCGACTGCCCGACCCTCGAGGTCACGACGCGCCCTGCGGTCCGGATGCTGGTGTTGATCGTGCGCTGGCGGGCGCGCTCGGCGGCCTTCGCCTCGCGCGCCTGCGCCTTCCGTTCGCGTTCGACCTCGCGCATCTCGCGCTGGCGGTCCTTCTCGACCTGCGTCGCCTGCCGCCTGATCTCCCGTTCGTATTGCGTCTGGGTGAGGCCGCCGTACGGACTGGCGCCCGGCGCGCCCGCGGGCACGCCCGCTGCGGCGGCAGCCGCCTGGTGCGCGGCCGCGAGCCGGGCCGTGATGATCTCGTGCGCGCTCTCCCGGTCGACCGGATTGCCATACCGCGGGAACAGTTGGGACGTTGCGACGAGCTGCGAGAGCTCGGGCTCGGTGAGCGGCGACATCCGGGAGTCGGGCGGGATGAGGCGCGTGGCGGCGAGCGGCGTCGGGATGCCCTTCGGGGAGAGGACCGTGACGAGGGCCTCGCCGATGCCGAGCGACGTGATCGTCCGCTCCACGTCGTAGTGGGTGGTCACCGGGAAGGTCCGCGCGGTCTTGCGCAGCGCGTCCGCGTCATCCGGCGTGAACGCACGGAGCGCGTGCTGGATGCGGTTGCCGAGCTGCGACAGGACGGATGAGGGGACGTCGGTGGGCGCCTGGGTGACGAAGTACACGCCGACACCCTTGGACCGGATCAGGCGAGCGGTCCGCTCGATCTGCTCCAGCAGCGCGTCGGAGGCGTCCTTGAACAGCAGGTGCGCCTCGTCGAAGAAGAACGCGAGCTTCGGCTTCGGTACGTCGCCGATCTCGGGCAGGCTCTCGTACAGCTGCGCGAGCATCCACAGGACGAACGTGGAGTACAGGCGTGGCCGGTCCATGACGTCCGCGACCTCGAGCAGCGTGACCATCCCGCGGCCATCGAGCGTCGTGCGCAGGAGGTCGTCGACGTCGAACTCGGGCTCGCCGAAGAAGATGTCGGCACCCTCCTCCTCGAGGGTCACGATCGAGCGCAGGATCACGCCGAGCGAGGCGGAGCTGATCCCGCCGAGGTCGTCGAGGACGACCTTGCCGTCGTCAGATGCGAGGAACTTGAGGGTCGTGCGCAGGTCCGCCAGGTCGAGCAGCGGCAGGTGCTCGTCGTCGCAGTAGCGGAAGACGAGCGAGAGGATGGACGTCTGGGTCTCGTTCAGGTCGAGCACCTTGCCGAGGAGCAGTGGCCCGAACGACGAGATGCTCGCCCGGACGTGGGCGCCGCTCTTGCCGGAGAGCGATAGCACCTCCACCGGGTGACCGGCCGCCACATAGTTCCAGCCGATCGACTCGCTGCGCGAAGTGACCCGGGGATCGGCCGGATCGCCAGGTGCGCCGATGCCGGAGACGTCGCCCTTCACGTCCACGGCGAACACCGGCACGCCGAGTGCGGAGAGCTGGCCCGCGAGGATCTGCAGGGTCTTGGTCTTGCCGGTGCCGGTCGCCCCTGCGACCAGCCCGTGGCGGTTGATCCGGGACAGGGCGATCTGGACGCGGACGTCCTTCAGGACCTCGTCACCGAGCATCGGCGAGCCCAGCGTGATTGCCGGCTCATCGAGCCGGTAGCCGGCGGCCATCTCGTCGTGGAAGGCCTGGTCCACGTAGTCCTCCGTGGCGGTCCGAGGGTTGCCTATGGTACGGCCGGGATCAGTCCTCGGCAGCCCTGGGGTAGGAGCCGAGTACTCGCACCATCTCCGCCTCGTTGCGGAGGTCCGCGAGCGCCGCGGCGCACCCGGCCGCGTTCGCATCCGCGTCCAGGTCGACCCAGAACAGGTACTCCCAGCGCGAACCGCGCCCCGTCCACGGCCTCGATTCGAGTCGTGAGAGGTTGATCCCGCGCGACGCGAACGCCTCCAGCGAACGGCCCAGCGAACCCGGGACGTTGCGCACGCCGAAGACAAGGCTCGTCTTCGGGCTGCCCGCGATCGCACTCGGCGCCGCTGCCGCGCGGATCGCGTTCTCGGCGCCTCGCGCGGCAATGACCGCGAACCGGGTGCGGTTGTCGTCGCCGGTCTGGATCCCGTCGGCGATCACCTCCAGCCCGTAGATCCCGGCGACCCGAGCCGACGCAACGGCCGCTGCGCCTCGCTCCCCCGCCTCGGCGATCTGGCGCGCCGCGCCGGCGGTGTTCCAGGTGGTCTCGATGGTCCACGTTCCCGTGCGCAGGAACTCGTCCGCCTGGGCAAGCGCGGCCGCGATCGAGTGCACCGTACGGATCGTCTCGAGCCGCTCCCCGGGCAGGGCCAGCAGCGCGAGCCGCACCGGCACGCTGACCTCACCGACGACGACGAGGTCGAACTCGTACAGCAGGTCCAGGACCTCGCGGATCGTCCCGAGCAGCGAGCTCTCCACCGGGACGACGCCCGCGCCCGCCCCGCCGTCTCGAACCGACTCGAACACCGCGCGGAACGACGCCATTGGCTGCGCGCTGGGCGCCTCGAACCAGCGCAGCACCGCATCCTCGGCGAACGCGCCAGGCTCTCCGGAATACGCGACCGATCGGCTCGTCATTGGCCCCATCGGCCGATCCTAGCCGACGCGAACGCATTCACCAGCCGCCGCTGCTACCGTCACCCGGCCGGTTGCCAAGAGGCCGTCGGGAAGGCGGAATACCTCGAGGTCACGATGCGGCGGTTGCTCTCCCTGGTCGCGGTTGGCGCGCTCGTTGCGGCATGCGGAGGCGCGGGTGGCGACGGCCCGACGAACGGGACGCAGACAGCCGGCCCGGGCCCAACGACCATTGGCGGTGGCGGCGGCTCGGCCGGCCGCCCGAGCGGCGCAAAGGTTCGGATCGTCAACGTCTACAACGGCGGCGACAAGGCCGCCACGATCGACGTGTATGCCGCGCCATGGGTCCTCGATGGCGCGACGCCGCTGCTGACAGTTCCGTACGGGACCGCGACGGAGTTCTTCGATCCCACGGTCGCCGACGAGGCGGGCAACATGTTCCTCACCTTCTACCGCCACGGCGAGACCGGCAACGGCACCGAGCTCATCAGCCAGACCGAGACGCTCAAGGGCGGCGAGATCATCACGTACGTCCTGATGAGCGACGCCGACACACGCGACGACGGCACGCCGGTGTTCCAGCTCCAGTCGCTGTATCACGCGCCTGGCGGCGGCATCTACGACGCGACCCCCGAGCCCGGCAAGGGCGTGCTGATCGTGAACATGCACGCCATCGAACCCGCGGTGACGGCCGCCGATGGCGTCAGCTGGTACCTGAGCGCCGGGCAGGGCTGCAAGAAATCGATCAACGATGCCGCGGATACCCAGACGGCGGCGGGCCCCGGCGACGGCACGGAGTACGTCTTCGAACCGGGCGACTACTCGCTGTCCCTGCACGAGTCGTCGCCGGGGGCGTTTCCCGACTGCTCCGCGCCCGCGCTGATCTCCGGCATCAAGGCCACCGTCGTTGCGGACAAGACGATGCTGCTCGTGGTCTACGCGCCGACCGCGACGGGCCTCAAATCGATGGTTCTGCCGCTCGGCTACTAGCGGTCGAACCAGGGGGCGCCGTCGTCGGTCGCCGTGCGGTCCAATTCGGCGCGGCGGCCGTGGGTCTCCGGTGCTGCGCGCCGGCCCTTGCCGGCAGACTCGGCAGCGCCGGCCCAGTGGGCTTCCGCAAGCATCGCGTTGAGCGCCTCGACGTAGGCCTCGATGGAGGCGGCGATGATGTTCGTGCTGCGCGCGCGGCCGTTGTACAGGCCTGTCGCGCGCGGCCCCTCGGCGCCGGCCGGCGGCTCGATGGCGACGATCACGAGGCCCTGTGCGTCCGGGCCTTCGGCCAGCGCGTGGACGTCGTAGCCGACGAGCCTCGGATGTCCCTGGAGTACCTCGGCGAGCGCCGCATCGACCGCCTGGTACAGCGCATCGACGGCGCCGTTGCCCTCGGCGGAAGCACGCCAGTGGTGGGCACCTGCCTCCATGACGACGGCGCCACGGCTCTGGGCGTTGCTGCTGGAGGTGACGGTCCAGCGCGTCAGCTGCAGGGCCGGACTGGCGGCGGTCGGACGTTGCGCTGCGGTCATCTCGCTCCATCTCCTGCGATCACGGTGGTGAAGTGTCGTTCATCCCGGCGTCGAAGCTCGGCGCCGTGCTTCCAGATGGCGTACTCCAGCGAATCGGCGAGGGCGGTCGCCGAGGCGGCGATGATGTTGGTGTCCGAGCCCATCGTCGACCATTCGAGCGCGCCGTTCGTCGTTTCGATCGTGACCCGCGTGCGGGCGGCCGTCGCGGAACCCGAATCGATGATGCGCACCTTGTAGTCGTACAGGTGCACCGTGTCGAGCACGGGGTAGAACGCGCGGAGCGCCTTGCGCAGCGCGGCATCGAGCGCATTCACCGGGCCGTTGCCCTCCGCCGCCGTATGCAGCAGCTCGCCATCGACCTCCACCTTGACGGTCGCCTCCGCGCGCAGGGCCGCATCGGCACGCTGCTCCACGAGGCACGTGTAGTCCACGATCCGGAACGGCGGGGCGTAGCCCGACTGATGGCGCCGGATCAACAGCTCGAAGGACGCCTCCGCGCCCTCAAAGGAGAGGCCCTCGCTCTCGAGGCGCTTGATCAGCGTCGAGAGGACGCCCGGCTCGATGACGCCGTCCAGCTGGTGCCCGAGCTGGCGGGCACGGATCTCCGTGTTCGCCTTGCCGCCCAGCTCTGAGACGACGAGCCGGCCCTCGTTGCCCACGGCGGTTGGGTCGATGTGCTGGTAGCTGCGCTCCACCTTCGCCACCGCCGCACCGTGGACGCCGCCCTTGTGCGCGAACGCGGAGCGCCCGACATACGGCTGGTAGTCATTCGGGGCCTGGTTGGCGATCTCCGCGACTGAACGCGACAGCTCGGTCAGGGCGGTGAGGTCGCCGCCGCCGACCGGCAAAAGCGGGAAGTCCGTCTTCAGCGCGAGCCCAGCGAGGACGCTGACCATGTTCGCGTTGCCGGTCCGCTCGCCGTAGCCGTTGATCGTCGCCTGGACGTGGCGCACGCCCGCCCCGACGGCGGCGAGCGAGTTGGCGACCGCTAGCTCCGCGTCGTTGTGGGTATGGATGCCGAACGTTGGTGCGGTCCCATCGGCCGAGGTCAGGGCTGTGCGCGTCGCCGCGAGGATCGCGAGCAGCTCCGCAGTGAGCGTGCCGCCGTTCGTGTCGCAGAGGACAAGCGTCCGGGCACCGCCGTCCATCGCCGCTCGGAGGGTGCTGAGCGCGTACGCGGGATTCGCCTTGTAGCCGTCGAAGAAGTGCTCCGCGTCGTACACCAGCTCGCGGCCCTCCTCGACGATGAGCCGCACGCTGTCCGCGATCATCTCGAGGTTCTGCTCCAGCGTGGCGCCCAGCACCTCGGTGACGTGCAGCTCCCAGCTCTTGCCGAAGATCGTGACGACCGGGGTCTCGGCGCGCAGGAGCTCGGTGAGGTTCGGGTCGTCCTTCGCGGTATGCGAGCGGTGGCGCGTCGAACCGAACGCGGCAAGCTTGGCCGTGTGCCATGTCAGGTCCTTCGCGGCCTTGAAGAACTCGACGTCCTTCGGGTTGGAACCGGGCCAGCCGCCCTCGACATAGGGCATGCCGTACTCGTCCAGCAGGCGCGCGATGCGCAGCTTGTCGGCGAGGGACAAGGTGATGTTCTCGCCCTGCGTGCCATCTCGCAGGGTCGTGTCGTACAGGACGACAGGTGTCTCGCTCACGACGCAGCTCCTGCGGGGGCGACGCGTGCGCCCAGCCGCTCGACGATCGCCGCGGTCATCGCGCGGGTGCCCACGACCTGGAGCCCGTTGCGATCGCCGTCGGTCGGCACGAGGTCCTCGGTTCGGTAGCCGTCCGCAACGGCGGCGGCGACTGCGGCCTCGACGTCTGCCGCAGCCGTCTCGAGACCCAGTGACCACCTGAGGAGCATCGCGGCGCTGAGGATCGTGCCCGCGGGATTCGCTGCATCGCGACCGGCAATGTCCGGGGCGGAGCCGTGGATCGGCTCGTACAGGCCGAAGCGGCCATGCTCGGTTCGCCGATCGCCGAGCGACGCGGACGGCAGCATCCCGAGGCTACCCGCGAGGACTGCTGCCTCGTCCGAGAGGATGTCCCCGAACAGGTTCTCCGTCACGAGGACGTCGAACGAGGATGGCCTGCGCACGAGAAGCATCGCGCACGAATCGACGAGCTGGTGGTTGACCTCGACGTCCGGATACTCGGATCGAACCTCGTCGACGACGACGCGCCACAGCCGCGAGGTCGCGAGGACGTTCGCCTTGTCGACGCTCGTCAGGCGATGGCGTCGCCCGCGCGCGAGCTCGAAGGCGAGTCGGACGACGCGCCGGATCTCGCCCTCCGTGTACCAGAGCGTGTCGATGCCGACGCGGCCCTCCGGCGTGTCGCGCTGCTCCGACGGCCGCCCGAAGTACAGCCCCGACGTGAGCTCGCGGACGATCAGCAGGTCCACCCCTTCGAGGACCTCCGGCCGCACGGGAGAAGACGGCACGAGCGCCGGCATGATGGTCACGGGGCGCAGGTTCGCGAACAGCTCCAGGCCGCCACGAAGGGCGAACAGCGCCTGCTCCGGCCGGACGCGGGCGGCGGGATCGTCCCAGCGCGGCCCGCCGACGGCGCCCAGCAGGATCGCGTCGCAGGCGGCAACGGCATCGAGGTCTTCCGGGCGAAAGGCCGTGCCGTAGGCGTCGATCGCCGCGCCGCCCGCGACCACGTCCAGCCAGTCGATACCGAACCCATCCCTTGTCGCGACCGCATCGAGGACGGCGCGCGCGGCGGCAACAACCTCCGGGCCGACGCCATCACCCCCGATCGACGCGATTCGATACGTGCCCACGATCGTCAGGGCAGCTCGGTGGTGCGAGCGGCGACGAACGCCGCCGATGCCGCGCCGTCGGCGCCGTGAAGCTTGTTGACCGCGACGAGGTACGCCTCGATGGACGCCTCGATGATGTTCGTGCTTAAGCCGTGCCCGGACACGATCAGCGCGCCGGGTCCCACGTCGCTGGAGCGGCGGCAGCGCACGAGCACGCGCCCCTGCGCATCCTCGCCGCCGGACACGGCCTTGATCTCGTACGCCTCCAGCACCGGATGCCACCCGAAGACCGGCTGGAGCGCGGCGTCCACGGCCTCGAAGAGCGCGTCCACCGGCCCGTTCCCGATCGCGGCCTTCGCGTAATCCTCACCGCCGACCGCGAGCGCGACCATGCCCGTCGCCTTGCCGGCGTGCGAGGAGGTCACGTTCCAGCCCTCCAGCCGGACGGCCTGGGGTACCTCCGAGACGCGCTGCTCCACGAGCGCCACGAGGTCGTCGTCGGTGACCTCCTTCTTCTCGTCGGCAAGGGCGATCGCCTGGCGGTAGATCGCGTCGAGGGCCTCGCCCTCGAGGTCGTAGCCGAGCTCGGCCAGCTTGGTGGCGATGCCCTTCCGGCCGGACAGCTTGCCGATCGTGATCGAGTTGCTGGACAGCCCCACCGACTGCGGAGTCATGATCTCGTAGGTCAGCGGGTTCTTGATCACACCGTCCTGGTGGATGCCCGATTCGTGGGCGAACGCGTTCCCGCCGACCACGGCCTTGTTCGGCTGGATCGCGAACCCCGTCAGGTAGCTGACCAGGCGCGACGCCGCGGTGAGGTGCTCGGTCTGGACGCCGTGCGTCAGCGCGGGGCCTGCGCCGCCGTTGCCGCCCGACGAAAACTGCGTCGGGCGCGTGCGGAGAGCCATGACGACCTCCTCCAGGGAGGCATTGCCGGCGCGCTCGCCAAGCCCGTTGATCGTGACCTCCACCTGGCGTGCGCCGGCCTGGACCGCGGCAAGCGTGTTCGCGGTGGCAAGGCCAAGGTCGTTGTGGCAGTGGACGGAGATCGTCGCCTGGCTGCCCAGGAGATCCACGGCGCGGCCCACCAGCAGCGCGAACTCCGACGGGATCGCGTAGCCGACCGTGTCCGGGATGTTGATCGTGGACGCGCCCGCCTCGACGACCGCCTCGTAGACCTTCAGCAGGAACTCCGGATCGGTGCGCGAGGCGTCCTCGGCGCTGAATTCGATCTCGACGTCGCGCCCGAGCTCCTCTCGCCCATAGGCGACCCACTTCACCGCCTCGGCCAGTGCCGTCTCGCGGTCGATCCGGAGCTTGTGCTTGAGGTGGATGTCGCTCGTCGCGATGAAGACGTGGAGATGCGGCCGCTCTGCGACCTTGATCGCCTCGATTGCCCGCTGCGGATCACCGTCGCGGCAGCGCGCAAGCGCGGCCACGGCGATCCCGCCCTTCGTCTCGCGGGCAATGCGCTGGACCGCTTCGAAGTCGCCGTCCGAGGCGGCCGGGAATCCGGCCTCGATCACGTCCACCTTGAGCCGCGCGAGCTGCCGCGCGACCTCCAGTTTCTCCGCCGCGGTGAGGCCCGCGCCGGGTGCCTGCTCGCCGTCGCGCAGCGTCGTATCGAAGATCCGGACGCGGTCGCTCGGAGCGAGCGGGCCGGCGGGCTTCGCGGGCGAGCGACGAGGCGAGGCCATCAGAGCGCGGTCTTGGAATCGAAGGCCGATTGCGTCGCGCTGGCCGCGCCGCCGGCACCGGCTTCGACAGAGGCGGCGCCGCTGACCATCGCCTGGGCCTCGCCCGCATGGATCACGACGGGATCGAGGAACGCCATCTGCGCCCGCAGTTCCGCGCCCACCTTCTCGATCTGGTGCTCCTGATCCCGCTTTCGAAGATCCTGGAACTCGCCCCCGCCGGCCTCCTGGACGGCGATCCAGCGGTTGGCGAACGCGCCGCTCTGGATGTCCCCGAGGACGTCCTTCATCGTGGCCTTCACGCCCTCGGCGACGCGCGGGCCGGAGACGTAATCCCCGAACTCCGCCGTGTCGCTCACGCTGAAGCGCATGAAGTTGAGCCCGCCGCGATACATGAGGTCCACGATCAACTTCAGCTCGTGCATCGTCTCGAAGTACGCGAGCTCCGGCTGGTAGCCCGCCTCGACGAGCGTCTCGAACGCCGCCTTGATCAGCGCGGAGACGCCGCCACAGAGCAGCGCCTGCTCGCCGAACAGGTCGGTCTCGGTCTCCTCCCTGAACGTCGTCTCGAGGATCCCCGCGCGCGTCGAGCCCAGCGCGCGCGCATAGGCAAGTGTCCGGGCGCGGGCGGTGCCGCTCGCGTCCTGCTCCACGGCGAAGAGCGCCGGCACGCCGCCGCCGGCCGAGTACACGCTGCGCAGCAGGTGGCCGGGTCCTTTGGGCGCCACCATCCCCACGTCCACGCCCGGGCCGGGCTTGATCCGCCCGAACCGGATGTTGAAGCCATGGGCGAACATGAGCAGGGTGCCGGGCTTCAGGTTCGGCTCGATGTCCTTGTCGTAGACCGCCTTCTGGGCCGTGTCGGGAACCAGGAGCATCACGACGTCGGCGTCGCGAACGGCCTCCGCCACCGTGGCGACGCGCAGCTGCGCGGCCTCGGCGAGCGCACGGCTCTTCGATCCCTCGGCCAGTCCCACGATGACGTCGACCCCAGAGTCCCGCAGGTTCAGGGCATGGGCGTGCCCCTGGCTGCCGTACCCGATGACCGCAACCATCTGGCCGTCGAGCGCCGACCGCTCCACGTCGTTGTCGTAATACATGCGCGCTGTCACTTCTTGACTGCCTCCTCGATGGATCCGGCGCCGCGCGCCATGACGACTGCTCCCGTGCGAACCAGCTCCTTGATCCCGAACCCGCGGACGCAGGCCACGAAGGCATCGACTTCCGACTCGCTGCCGCTCACCTCGGCGATGACCGCCTCCGGCGAGACGTCCAGTACGCGCCCCCGTGCCAGCTCGATCAGCTTCAGGACCTCGCCGCGGTTGCCCTCGGTCACCCGGACCTTCACGAGCGCGAGCTCGTGCTCGACCGTCGGCTCGGCGGTGACGTCCTGGACCTTGAGCACGTCGATCAGCCGGTAGAGCTGCTTGGCGGCCTGCTCCACTGCGACATCGTCGCCGCGGAGGCTGATCGTCATCCGCGAGTAGCCCTCGCGATCCGTGCGGCTGACCGCCAGCGAGTCGATGTTGAAGTTCCGCGCCCGCATCAGGCTGGACACGCGGTTCAGGACGCCGGGCTTGTCGACGACGATCGCGACGAGCCGATGGAGGCGCTGGTCGCCGCCACCGGGGAGCGCGCGGGCGGGTGGTGCGGTGTGTGCTGGCGGCTGGGCGCTCACTCGGCGGTCGCCCACTCCTCGATGAGGTCTGACAGGCCCTTGCCCGCCGGCATCATCGGGAAGACGTTCTGCTCGCCGGTGATCTCGAACCAGATCAGCGCCGGGCCCTTGACGTCCTGCGCGAACCGGATCGCCGCATCCACGTCAGCGGGCGTGGAGGCCTTGATCGACGGGATTCCGTAGGCGTCGGCGAGCTTCAGGTAGTCCGGGCCCATGAGGTGGGCGGAGTGGAAGTTGCCCGCGTAGATGATCTCCTGCCATTGCCGGATCATCCCGAGCTTCTTGTTGTCGAAGAGCGCGATCTTGACCGGAATCTCGTCCTGGACGAGGGTCATGAGCTCCTGAGAGGTCATCTGGAAGCCGCCATCACCGACGATCGCCCAGACCTCGCGCTCCGGGACCCCGAGCGCGGCGCCCATCGCCGCGGGCACGGCGTAGCCCATCGTCCCGAGGCCGCCCGACGAGAGGTGCGTGTTCGGGTGGCGGAAGCCGGCGTAGCGGGCGAGCCACATCTGGTTCTGGCCCACGTCGCCAACGTAGATGCCCTCATGGTCCGTGAGCTCGCCAATCCGCTGGACCACGTAGTCCGCGGAAAGCAGGCCGTCGCGCCACGAGCCGGAGCCATGCCACGAGCTTGCTTCCGAGTTGCGCTTCCAGTCGGCCAGCTGCTCAAGGTACGGCGCGCGCCGTTCCGCGGGCACCGCTTCGATCATCGGGGTGAGGGTCGCCAGGACGCGCTTCGCGTCGCCGACGATTGGCACCTCGACCGCGACGTTCTTGCCGATCTCAGCCGGATCGATGTCGACATGGACGATGCGCGCGTACGGCGCGTACGTGCGGACGTTGCCGGTGACCCGGTCGTCGAAGCGCATCCCGATGGCAAACAGCAGGTCCGCCGACTGGATCGCGCGGTTGACGTGCTTCCAGCCGTGCATGCCCATGAAGCCGTAGGCGAGCGGGTGCCGCTCGTCCATGGCACCGATGCCCAGGAGGGTCCACGCGACCGGGGCGTTGAGCTTCTCGGCGAACGCCAGGAGCTCCGCCTCCGCGCCGGCATGGAGGATGCCGTGACCGGCGAGGATCACCGGTCGCTCCGCGGCAGCGAGCTCTGCGGCCGCGACCTTGATCTGCTTGTAGTTGCCGTCCATCGTGGGGCGGAAGCCGGGCAGGCCGGCGACGACCTCCTCGTCGGATGGGTGGGTCGCCTCGGTCACCTGCTGGAGCGCGTCCTTGGTGATGTCCACGTGGACCGGGCCCGGCCGGCCGCTGCGCGCAATGTGGAACGCCTCTGCGATCACCCGTGGCAACTCGTTCGCGTCGCGGACCAGGTAGTTGTGCTTGGTCATCGGCAGGGTTATGCCGTTGATGTCGATCTCCTGGAACGCGTCCTTGCCGATCAGCGCCGAAGGCACGTTGCCGGTGATCGCGACCATCGGGATTGAGTCGAGCATCGCCGTGCCGATCCCGGTCACGAGATTGGTGGCACCAGGGCCGGAGGTGCCCACGCATACACCGACCTTGCCCGTCGCGCGGGCATAGCCGTCCGCCGCATGCGCGCCGCCTTGCTCGTGACGTACGAGGATGTGCCGGAGCTGCGGGTAGTCGCCGAGGATGTCGTACAGCGGCAGGATGACGCCGCCGGGGTAGCTGAACATGACCTCGACGCCCTGTCGGAGGAGGGCCTCGCACAGCACGTCCGCGCCGATTCGGGGGCGCGGCGCGCGCTCCCCCGCCGGCACGGACGAGCTCGCGGAACCCTCGTGGAGCATCTCCCGCTGAGCCCGCTCGACGGCGGCCGCGTGCTCCGTCCCCTCGGCCGGCATGTGGCTGCGACGCGCGCGGTCGCGCCTGGTCAGCGTCACGGTCTCGCGCCCTCCGGTTCGGTCACGTTGCGTCCGGTCACGTTGCCTCCGACAAATCAAAACCCCCGCCTCTCGGCGGGGGTCCGTTGGTTCGCTGTTGGTGGTGATCGCTAGTTGCGATCGTCCCGCCGCGTCCCTCCGTGCTCCCGTCGAGCGCCGGTAATGAGGAGCACGAGGCTCTCAATCCCGACCAGGAAGGAGCGAATAAGGGAGAGGAGGGGTACCTCTGGGCTCTCGAGGGGCACCTGCACGCGGCGACCGTCGGACGTCACGGCGACGGCGACGGGGCGGCGGTCAGGCTGGTTCGAGAAGCTCATTGGTGGGCGCAGCATACGGGCGGGACGCTCCAAAGCGCAACCGGTACGGATCGGTGGCGATCGGAGCGGTCAGTACTGCCCCCGATCGGTTGTGTGGCGGGGACGCCGCTTGCGGCGCCGGGAGCTCAGCCGGCGGCGGGCGCGACGCGCGGGGCGCGACCCCGAGCCGATTGCCCGCGGGCGCGGTACCAGGCCAGGTATTCGAGCAGCTCATCGCGCTCGTCCTCGGTGATGTCCGCAAACAGCGCGGCGCCGATCGTGTCCGATTTCGGCGGCGTCTCCTCACCCGGCACGGGATAGCCGCTGAGGCGCATCAGCTCCGCGTACGGGACGGCGAGTGCCTCGCTGAGCTGGTGAAGGACCGGTGGCGAGGGCTTCTTGACGGCATCGTTCTCGAGCTTGCTGAGGTACGCGGCCGAGATCCCCGCGGCGCGCGCAACGTCCGTCGCGGAGAGCGCGCGCACCTGACGGGTCCGCTTCAGCAACCGCCCGATCGCTGGTGCCATGCTCGCCTCTTTCCTACAGTTGATACGTGAAACTACTGTTGACAATAGCACAACCACCTGTTTCACTGCAAGTGACAGCAGTGGCCGGAGCGCAAGCCGGCGGAGGTCCATCGGCCCCCGCTTCCCCGGATGCCTGATTAGGCGACCAGGAGGAACCATTGACCATGGATCAGGCGGCCATCGCATGGGACACCATGCTGGTTGACGCGAACCAGACCGCACCTGCGGTCGGCGCACGCCGCGACGTGCGCGACCTCGCGATCGGCGCCATTCGCACGATCGGGATGCTCGTCGTCGTCGGCCTGGCGATCCTCGTCGCGCTGCCCGCGATGATCGCGGCCCAGCCCACCTTCCTGGGCTGACGCCCGCCCGATTCCCACACGCCCCAACTGGAGAGACCATGACCATCGAGAGCACCGAACGATCCGTCACCACCTCGAGTCCCACCCCGGCCCTCGCGCCGGCCGGCGCCCCACTGAACACCACCCACGAGACCGTGCGCTCGGCAAGCTCCACCACCATGTCCCCGGGCCGCCCTGAGCTCGGCCGGCGCATCGCCGTCCTCGTCTTCGGACTCATCCAGTTCGTCATCGGGGCGCGCTTCGTGCTGCTCCTGCTCGATGCCCGCGAGGGCAACGGACTCGTCTCGGGGATCCTCAACCTGAGCCAGTTCTTCGTCGCCCCGTTCGAGGGCATCCTTCGATCTGACGCGCTCCACGCGGGCGGCTCGACGCTGGACATCGCCGCGGTCGTGGCACTGATCGGCTGGACCATCGTCGAGTTCGGCGTCATCAAGGGACTCGCGATCTTCAGTCGCGAAAAGGTCTAGTCCTCGAGCGGCCGCAGGCCCCTCGACAGTCGAAAGGAACGAAGTCACATGGGTTTCATTGCCTGGATCGTCGTCGGCGCCATCGCCGGCTGGATCGCAAGTCGTGTCATGAACACCAAGGAAGGCCTGCTGATGATGATCGGCCTGGGCATCGTCGGCGGTCTCGTCGGCGGCTGGCTCGCGGCCAACGTCTTCAAGATGGGCAGCGTCGACGGGATCAATATCGAGACCATCTTCATCGCCACCCTGGGCGCGATCCTGGTCCTGTTCGTCGCGAACTTCCTCACCGGCAAGGGCAAGCTCGGCAGCCGCTCGAGCTGATCTGCAGATCGCGCCGATAGAGGCCTCCATCGCCCTGGGCATCGCGCTCAGGGCGATGTTTGATTCCCGGGAGTCTTGCCGCCGCGCGCAACGGCTACCCTCGCCGGCATGAACCGTTCGCCTGCCGTGTTCCTCGTGCTCGCGGCGATGCTTGGAGGGTGCGGCGGCGGTTCGTTGTCATCAACTGCGTCAACGTCGGTGCCGGCCTCGACGCAGACCGAGCAACCGATCGCGACGGCTGCGTCACCGAGTCCCAGCTCCGCGGCGGCGCTGACGTATCTCGCGTTCGGCGACTCGTGGCCGTACGGGGCGCACTGCAACGGCTGCCGGCCCTTCACGGTCCTCCTGGAATCCGGCTTTGCCGCCGCGACGGGGATGACCATCTTCTTCCGCAACGACGTCTCGAACGGTGGAACCGCCCAGGGGCTAGCAGGCCAGATCAAGTCCCTGGCGGCGACCCGGGCACACATCGCCGCGGCGGACATCATCGTCATCGCGATTGGCGGGAACGCCGGCCTGATCGAGACGCTGGGCGCGGACTTCGGCGCCACGAAAGGCGTCGCGATCACGGCGATGTACCACGACATGCAGTGCGAGGTCGCGGTCGCGCATCACGCCGTTTGCGTGGATCTCGGACACGCCCTCAATGGGCCGGACCTGCTGATTCCGAATGACGTCAACTCGCAGGCGACAATGCAGGCGGTCGCCGACGCCATCCTTGCCACCGGCCTTCAGGAGCTCGCCAAGTGACCTACTCCATTGTCGCGCTCGATCCCGCGACCGGTGACCTCGGCGTCGCGGTCCAGTCCAAGTTCCTCGCCGTCGGCGCCGTCGTCCCGTGGGCGCAGGCCGGCGTCGGGGCCGTCGCGACGCAATCGTTCGCGAACGTCACCTTTGGACCCGGCGGCCTCTCGCGGATGGCCGGCGGGATGTCCGCGGCTCAGTCGCTGGAGCGGCTCGTGAACGCGGATCCGCTGCGCAGCCAGCGTCAGGTCGGGATCGTCGACGCACACGGTGGTGCCGCCACCCACACGGGCGGGTCGTGCTTCGCGTGGGCGGGCGGCCTGACCGGCCCCGGGTTCGCCGCGCAGGGCAACATCCTCGCCGGGGCGTCGGTGGTCGACGGGCTCGTGGACACGCTGGTGGCCGGCGGCCGGCCCTTTCCGGAGCTCCTGGTCGCGTGCCTCGCGGCGGCAGACGCGGAGGGTGGCGATCGGCGCGGACGCGAATCCGCGTCGCTCCTCGTGGTCCGGGCGGGCGGCGGGTACGGCGGCGCCAATGACCGCTGGGTCGACCTCCGGGTCGACCACGATGACGATCCGATCGGCCGGCTGGGGCTGCTGCTGGACCTCCAGCGGCTGTATCTGGATCGGCCGGCAGTCGCCGATCTCAAGCCGGTCGACGTGACCCTCGCCGCCGAGCTGCGTTCGCTGCTGACGAACGTGGGCGCGCAGCCGGGTGGCAGGTTCGGCAACGTCTACCAGCCGATGAATCCCGATGCTGCTGCCGCCGGCGGCGGCGACACCGGCGATCGGCCGATGACCGGCACTCCCGGCCCGCTCCCGTCCAACTGGGACGAGGACTGGCAGGGCGCGCTGTGGGACTGGATGGGCGTCGAGAACCTCGAGGAGCGAACGGCCGCCCCCGGCTGGATCGATCCACGGGTGCTCGCCGTGCTCCGCTCGAAGACCAGGCGCACCTGACCGTCGATCTCGGCGCTGGGTCGATACGGGAGCAGCGCCCAAACCAGACGTAAGCCGCGGATGAGCGCCGTGCGCTTCCATGAACCGCGTGGTCAGCACCAACGTCAACCGGGCGGTCGAGCGCCTGGAGCGTCAGGCGTTCAGGACCTTCGGCGCCGACGTCGCCCGGCTCAGGGACGACGCCGGGATCTCGCGCGCGGCGCTCGCCCGAGCGTCGGGCGTCGACCTGAGCTTCCTCCGCGAGATCGAGGCGGGAACCGCGAGTCCCTCGCTCCAGACGTGCACGCGGCTGGCTCTCGCGCTCGGCGCAGATCTGCCGCTGCGGCTCTATCCGACGACCGGTCCGATCCTTCGAGATCGACATCAGGCTGCAATCGCCGAGGTCATCTTGGGCGCGGCGCATCCGCGCTGGCGTCCCTTCGCCGAGATCGCCGTTCGACGGCCATCACGAGGCTGGATCGATCTCGGCTTCCACGACAGGCGGGCGGGTCTGTTCGTCGCGACCGAGATCCAGTCCGAACTCCGCCGCCTGGAGCAATTGCTGCGCTGGGCCGAGGCGAAGGCGGCCGCCCTGCCCTCCTGGGATGGGTGGGTCCACCTTGGTCCGGAGCCGACGATCTCCCGGCTCCTCATCGTCCGGGAGACCCGCGCGACAAGGACGATCGCCGATGAGCACCGGCTCCTGCTCCGGGCGGCGTACCCAGGAGACGGACGAGATGCCCTCGAGGCACTGACCGGCACGGGCGCGTGGCCCGGAGCGGCGATCATTTGGGCCGCGCGGGATCGGATAGCGGGTGGGTATCGGCTGGTCGATCGTCATTGAGATGCGGGCCGAGGGCTGTCAGCCATCGATTTCGTGGCAGAACCGTGGCCGTGTGGGCTGTCAGCCATTGCCGCAACGCTTTCGGCGGCCAAACTTGCGGCCATTGCGTCGCGGAATGGGCCGGCAGCCCCAGCTGCGACACTTGCGTCACGAAAGAAAGGGCTCGTAGCCCGCTTCGCGAGAGTCGTCGCAGGCGCCTCGAGACCATCGGTGCGTGGAGGATCTGCCGCCGTCGGGCAGAATGCGCCCCACATGGACACCAGCACGGACCAACGGCGGACGCTTGTCGAGAAGATCTGGGACGACCATGTCGTCGTCGAGGGGAAGGGCGCCCCGAGCGTGCTGGCGATCGACCTGCACCTTGTCCACGAGGTGACCAGCCCGCAGGCGTTCACGGGCCTGCGGCGGCGAGGGCTGAAGGTCGCGCACCCGGAGCGGACGGTCGCGACCGCGGACCACTCCGTCCCGACGACGCCGCGCAACCTTCCGATCCTCGACGCGATGGCGGCGGCCCAGGTGGACCAGCTCACGACGAACTGCGACGAGTTCGGCATCCCGCTGCACGGCCTGGGCTCACCGAGTCAGGGCATCGTCCATGTCATCGGGCCGCAGCTCGGGCTCACGCAGCCGGGCATGACGATCGTGTGTGGCGACTCGCATACGAGCACCCACGGGGCATTCGGCGCGCTGGCGTTCGGGATCGGGACGTCCGAGGTGGAGATGGTCCTCGCGACCCAGTGCCTGCTCCAGCGGCGCCCGAAGACGTACGAGGTCCGCGTCGATGGCCGGCTCGCGCCGGGTGTGAGCGCGAAGGATGTGATCCTGAACCTGCTCTCGCGGATCGGGGTTGGTGGTGGCACCGGCCACGTCTTCGAGTACCGCGGCGGCGCGATCGAGGCGCTGTCGATGGACCAGCGCATGACGATCTGCAACATGTCGATCGAGGGCGGGGCTCGCGCGGGCCTGATCGCGCCCGACGACACCACGTTCGAATATCTGGCCGGCCGGACCCACGCGCCGCACGGTGCCGAGTGGGACGCGGCGGTGGATCGGTGGCGCGCGCTCCCGAGCGACCCCGGCGCGGCGTTCGACCGCTCCATCGACATCGACGCGTCCGCCCTCGAACCGATGATCACCTACGGCACCAACCCCGGGATGGGCCTGCCGATCTCGGCGAACGTGCCGGATCCTGAGGCCTCCGAAGACGGACCCGGCCGACGGGCCATCGAGGCCGCTCTCGCATACATGGACCTCCAGCCGGGCCAGCCGATCCTCGGGCAGAAGGTCGATGTCGTGTTCATCGGCTCGTGCACCAACGGGCGGATCAGCGACCTGCGGCTGGCCGCCGCGGCGCTCCAGGGTCGCCGGATCGCGGAAGGCGTGCGCCTGATGGTCGTCCCCGGCTCCGACGAGGTGAAGCGCGAGGCCGAGCGCGAGGGCCTCCACGACATCTTCCGCGCCGCCGGTGCCGACTGGCGCGAGGCGGGCTGCTCCATGTGCATCGCGATGAACGGCGACCAGCTCTCGCCGGGCCAATACGCGGTGAGCACGTCGAACCGGAACTTCGAGGGACGGCAGGGCAAGGGCGGCCGCACGTTCCTCGCGTCGCCGCTCACGGCCGCCGCTTCCGCGGTGGCCGGAGTGATCGCCGACCCTCGCCTCCTGCCGGGCATCGAGTCCCTCGCCACCGTGGGCGGCCGCTGATGATCGGGAGCCACTGATGGCCGATCCGTACGCGAGCTTCACGAGCCGTGTCATCCCGCTGCCCGCGGAGAACGTGGACACGGACCAGATCGTGCCGGCGCGGTTCCTGAAGGTGACCGACAAGGAGGGCCTCGGCGACGCGCTGTTCCGCGACTGGCGGTTCGAGACGGACGGGTCCCTCAAGAGTCCCGCCTTCGTGCTCGACCAGCCGGAGATGGCCGGCCGCCAGATCCTCCTCGCGGGTGACAACTTCGGCTGTGGCTCGTCGCGCGAACACGCACCGTGGGCGCTTGCGGCGTGGGGCATCCGCGCCGTCATCACGAGCAGCTGCGCGGACATCTTCCGGGGCAACTCGCTCAAGAACGGCCTGCTGCCGATCATCGTCTCGCACGAGACGCAGCGCCAGCTGTTCGAGCTGCTGGAGCGCGAGCCCGACGCCGAGCTCACCGTCGATCTCGAGTCGCAGGTGGTCCACCTGCCCGGCGACGAGGACCTGCCGTTCGACGTCGACCCATTCTCGAAGCTGATGCTCCTGAAGGGCACGGACGAGCTGGGCTACCTGCTCGGCAAGGCCGCTGAGATCGAGGCGTGGGAGAGGACGCACGCACCGCGGGTGGACACGAGGCTCGAGGCCGGAACCTGACGCCGCGGGCGCGCGTCTCGCGGCCATGCTGAACCTTCGGGCATTCGCCCTCCTTGTCGTCTTCGTCGTCGCCGCGTGCGGGGGCGCCGCATCCCCAAGCCCCACCCCCGGCGTCGTGGCAACGCCGCGGCCAACGCCGACCCCCGTGCCCGGCGATCCCGGCAATGGTGGCAACGGCGGCACGGACCCGAACTCCGGGGGCGGCGGTGGCTCCGGTGGCAATACCGGTGGCGGCGCCGTCCCTCCGCCCTTCCCGGGCGGCGGCGCGAACGACAACCCGCTCTTCGGCGGGGCGACCTACCTCCAGCCCACAAAGGGCCTCGTCAACCTGCGGACCGTCAACGTCCAGCTCGTGCGGGCGGTCATGAACGCCGACGGCACGGCAACCGCGGACCTGCGCTGGTGGAGCGGCGTCGCGCCGTGCAGCGCGCTCGACCACGTGGAGCTCGTCGCCGACGAAGCGGCGAAAACCATCCGGCTCAAGGTGATCGAGGGATCCGGCGCCGGTGACATCGCATGCATCGATATCGCCCAGTTGAGTGCCACGGCCGTCGACCTTGGCAAGCTCGCCGCCGGCACGTGGACCATCTCCGCGGAGGGCGATGCCCCGGCGATCCCGCTGGACGTCCCCTAGCCGAGGAGCTGCAACGCGGCTGGCGCCGGCGGAGGCCGCCGCAGCAGTGCCCTGAGAGGCTCTCCGCGGTTGGCTGTGTCACGATCCTGCGGTGAATCCGTTGGACCTGCTCGCGATCGCGCTGCTCGTGATCGCAGTGATCCTGGGCATTCGTTCCGGGGCGATCCCGCAGGTGCTCGGCCTCGCCGGGGCCGCCGTCGCCGCGCTCGCGGGCCTGACGATCCTTCCCGCTGCCGCCCCACTCCTTGACGACCTCAACCCCGCGATCCGCGCGATCGTCGTGCTGTCGGTGTTGCTGGGCCTTGTGGGGCTGGGCGAGGCGCTCGGCGCCACCGCCGGGCGGGCCGCGTCGCGGGCGCTCGGGACCGGGCTGCTCGGCGCGCTGGACCAGGTCAGTGGGGCGGTCGTCGGCGCGGCCCAGGCCGTCCTGATCCTGTGGCTCGCGGGCGGGGTGATCGCGTCCGGGCCGTTCCCGACCATGAGCCAGATCGCCCAGAACTCCACCGCGCTCCGGATCGTCGACACGTTCTTCCCGCCGCCAACCGAGATCGTTCTTGGCCTGGGGCAGATCCTCGATGACAGCGGCCTCGGCAACGTGTTCATCGGCCTGGAGCAACTCCCGGCGCCGGACATCGACCTCCCTTCAGACGCGGTTGCCAGCCAGATCGGTGAGCGCGCCGCGCCGTCCGTGCTGCGCGTCATCGCCGACGGCTGCGACCAGCGGGCGAGCGGCACCTCGTTCGTGATCGCGCCGCGCTACCTCGTCACCAACGCCCACGTCGTCGTCGGCGCGCGAAGCGTGATCGTCCAGACCTCCGGTGAATCCTTCACCGCCACGCCCGTCCTCATCGACCTGGCGCTGGACGTGGCGCTGCTGTACGCGCCGGGCGTAACGGCGCCGGCGCTGAGCTTCACCACTGCCGATCCGGTCCGCGGCGCCATCGGGGCTACCCTCGGCTACCCCGGCGGCGGCAACAAGACCGTGGAGCGGGCGACCGTGGCAGCGACGTACAACGCGACCGGCCTCGACGTGACCGGGGCGTCGCGCGTCACCCGCCGGATCATCGAGCTGCGGGCACGGGTCATCCCCGGCGACAGCGGCGGGCCGTTCGTGCTCCAGGATGGGACGGTGGGCGGCGTCGTCTTCGCGCAGTCGAAGGTGGACCCGGCGGTCGGCTACGCGCTCTCGCCGTCCGAGGTGCTGGATCGAGTCGCGCCGGCGCTCGGCAGCTTCCAGGGCGTCTCGACGGGACCGTGCGTCCACTAGCCGTGCGCAGCCGTTAGCATCCCGTCGGTGATGACGGCCTCGGGCGAGGCGCTCCGCGCGCTTTCCGACCAGTTCTGGGAAGGCTTCCTCGCGGCCTATCCGACGTGGGCGACGGTGATCGGGGATCGCCGCTTCGACGATCGGCTGGAAGAGGTCTCGCCGGCGGCCGTCGAGACGCGGATTCGGTGGCTCGACGGTGTGGCTTCGGATGCCGCCGCGATCCCCGCGGACGGCCTCTCTTCAATGGAGCGGGTCACGCGCCAGATGCTGATCGACGAGAGCGCCGGCAATGCCATCGCCCTCCGAACGCGGATGCACGAATGGACCGTGGACCCGCTCGGCGGCCCGACGGTCAGCCTCCTCGACCTGGCCGACTACCAGACGATCCAGACGCCCGCGGACGGCGCGGCGCTCGTGGAACGCTGGCGCGGCATCGGGCGCTACCTCGACCAGATGGGCGCGAACCTGCGCGAATCGGCGGCCGACGGGTACGTGGCGGTGAACAAGCCTGTCGAGCGCGTCCTTGACGTGCTGATCCACCTCGAGGCGATGCCGCCCGGGGAGTGGAAGCTGGCCGGGCCCGCGTCGGCGGAGCACGCCGACTGGTCAGAGGCGGACCTCCGCCGGTTCCGCGAGGCGATCGATGGCGCGGTGCGCGATGTGGCCATTCCAGGGTTCCGCCGCTACCGCGAGACGCTGGAGCGGGCCGTGCTGCCGCTCGCCCGCGGGGAGGACAAGCCGGGCCTGGTCCACCTGCCCGGCGGCGCGGAGGCGTACCGCGACTGCATCCGCGTCCACACGACCTTGGACCTGACGCCCGAGGAGGTCCACGGGACGGGCCTCGCGGAGATCGCCCGCATCGACGCGGAGTTCGTGGAGCTCGGCGGCCGCGTCCTGGGGACGAAGGACCTCGACTCCACCCTGGCCGCGCTCCGCGACGACCCCAAGCTCCACTTCGAGACCGCCGACGAGGTCTTCGCCTCGGCGAAACGCTCGCTCGCTCGCGCGACGGCGGCGGTGACGGACTGGTTCGGGCGGGTTCCGGGCGCCGCGTGCGTGGTGGTGCCGGTACCCAGCCACTCCGAGGTCCACCAGACGATCGCGTACTACTCGTGGCCCGCGATGGACGGCAGCCGCCCCGGTCGGTACTACATCAATCTGTACGCGCCGGAGACGCGGCCCCGCTACGAAGCCGAGGCGCTGGCATTCCACGAGGCCGTCCCAGGCCACCACCTCCAGATCGCGATCGCACAGGAGCTGGAGGGCCTGCCCGCATTCCAGCGGATGCTCGGCTCCACTGCCTTCGCGGAGGGCTGGGGCCTGTACACGGAGCGCCTCTCGGACGAGATGGGCCTGTACAGCTCCGACATGGATCGCTTCGGGATCCTGTCGTTCGACGCCTGGCGCGCCGGCCGGCTCGTCGTGGACACAGGCATGCACGCGCTCGGCTGGACGCGCCAGCAGGCGATCGACTTCCTGAAGGCACACAGCGCCCTCGGCGAGAACAACATCGTGAACGAGGTGGATCGGTACATCGTCTGGCCGGGCCAGGCGCTCGCCTACAAGACCGGCCAGATGGAGATCCTCCGGCTGCGCGCGGAGGCAAAGGCGCGGCTCGGCGCGAGGTTCGACATCAGGGCATTCCACGACACGGTGCTCGGTGCCGGCGCGATCAGCCTGCCGGCGCTCCGGGGTCGCGTCGAGGGGTGGATCTCGGAGCTCGCCCCCGAGGCCTGACGGAGCCTAGACGGCGTCCCAGTCGCGGCCGCGGGCGCGGGCGCGGCGATCCACGGCGACGCGGATGCGACGATGGACTGCGGGCAGCGTATCCATCAGTCGCTCGAACTCGTGCGCACGGATCTCGAGCGCGCGGACGTCCGTCACGCAGGTGACGCTGGCCGTGCGCGCACGCTGGTCCAGCAGCGCGATCTCGCCGATGAAGCCGCCCGCGGTCATCGAGCGGATCGCGCGGTCGCCACGATCGATGCGAACGGTCCCGTCGACGATCACCTCGAACGTATCGCCCGGCTCGCCTTCGAGCATCAGGACCTCGCCCCCCTTGAACGACACCTCGTGGGCGAGGACCGCGACAGCCTGGAGGCTGCGCTCATCGAGGTCCGCGAAGAGCGGGATCGCGCGCAGGAGCGCCACCTTGTCGTCCACCGCGAGAGCATAGCGATGCGTCTCCGCGTGCGATCCTTCGCGGCGATGCGGGGGTTGACCAGTCCGTTCCGATCGCTCGCCGGCTCGCGGCGCGCAGCGATGTCGAACGAGGGGATCCGCCGCCTGGAGGCCTCGTGGGCGCTCGGCATCGCGGCCGACACCGGGCTACTCCTGGTGCTGCTCGTCGTCGTCTATCTGCGCGACGGTGTCGTCGCGGCCGGCGTCCTCGGGGCGGCGCGGATGGTCCCCGCGGTGATCTCCGGGATGCTCTCGGGCGCGACGCTGGAGCGCTTCCGCGCGGAGCGCGTGCTGCTCACGATGGGCCTGATCCGTGCCGGCGCCGCGGCCCTGTGCGCGGTCGTGATCGCCACGAACGCCCCCGTCATCTGGCTCACGGTGCTCGCCGCGGTCGTCGCGGCGGCCGGCGCGCCGGTGCGCCCCACGCTGGCAACCCTGATGCCGGCCGTCGCCCGCAGCCCGGCGGAGCTCGTGGCCGCGAACATGGCGTGGAGCACCGGCGAGGGGCTGGGCAGTATGGTCGGGCCGTTCGTGACGGGCCTGCTCGTCGCCGCCGGGCGCGCGGAGCTCGCGGCCGTTGTCGCGGCAGCAACCTTCCTCGCCTCCGCGATCTTCATCGCCCGGCTGCGCTTCGAGAACGCCGGCGACGCGACCGGCGGCGCCGGCGAGGCCGGCGGCGGCCTCCGACTCCTGGACGGCATCCGAACCATGCGCCGCCGGCCGGTCGTCGGCTGGACGATGCTCGCGGTCTACAGCCAGGTCCTGACGCGCTTCCTGCTCGCCCCACTGGTCGTGGTGGCCGCGATCGAGCTCCTGCTCATCGGCGAGGCGGGCGTTGGGCTGCTCAACGCAGCGCTGGGATTCGGCGGGCTCATCGGCGCGATCTTCGCGATAAGCCTGACCCGATCGGACCGGCTCATTCGGACCGGCGCCGCCGCCCTCGCGTACTGGGGCGCCCCGATTGCCGTGATCGGCCTCATACCGCTGCCCGGGGTCGCAATCGTGGCGATGGTCGTCATCGGGGTGGCGAACGCGGTGTTCGACGTGGCGCTGTTCACGGTCTTCCAGCGCGGCACGGCCAACGACGAGCGGGCACCGGTGTTCTCGGTGTTCGAGGGCGTCGTGGGCGCGGGCGCGGTGACCGGCAGCCTGCTCGCCCCGGTGCTGCTTGGGGCGTTCGGCATCCGCGGTGCGCTCGGGATCACGGGCGCGGTCCTGCCGATCATGGCGCTCGTCATCTATGCGCGAATCGGGCGCAACGACAAGCTCAGCGTGGTCGACGAGCCCACCCTCCAACTCCTGCGAGAAGTGCAGGTGTTCGCGGACCTGCCACTGACGGCATTCGAGCGGCTGGCCAGCGCCCTGGAGCCGCTGTGGTTCGACCCCGGGGCCACGATCATGCGCGAGGGGGACGCGGGCGACCGATTCGTCGTCATCGACACGGGCGAGGTCCAGGTCAGCGCGGCGGGCAAGCCGATGCAGCGCCTGGGCCACGGCGCCGGCCTGGGCGAGATCTCGCTGCTCCGCAGGTCGCCACGCACCGCAACCGTGACCGCGCTCACTCCGGTGACTGCGTACGCCATCTCCTGCTCGGCATTCGTCGCCGCGGTCTCCGGGCCGGCGGCGGCCGCGACGACCGAGCGAATCGCCGCCGCCAACCTGCGCCGCGGCGCCGCGAGCGGCGAGGCGAGCGGCGTGGCGAGCGGCGTGGCGAGCGGCGGCGCCTAAACTGGCGGCGTCATGAGCAATCTCCCCTACGGACGACCCACCGATGGGGCCAAGCGCCACTCCCATGCCCTGACCGACGGGCCGGATCGCGCCCCCGCGCGGTCGATGCTGAAGGCCATCGGCTTCACCGATGACGACCTCGCGCGCCCTCTGGTCGGCGTCGCCACGACGTGGATCGAGACAATGCCCTGCACGTACAACCAGCGGCGCCTCGCCGAGTTCGTGAAGGAGGGCATCCGGGCCGGCGGCGGGACGCCGATGGAGTTCAACACGATCGCGGTCTCCGACGGCGTCTCGATGGGCACCGAGGGCATGAAGGCGAGCCTCGTCAGCCGCGAGGTCATCGCCGACTCGATCGAGCTCGTCGTGCGCGGCCACCTCCTCGATGGGGTCGTCTGCCTGGTGGGCTGCGACAAGACGATTCCCGGCGCGGCAATGGCGATGGCCCGCCTCGATGTCCCCGGCCTGATCCTCTACAACGGCACGATCTACCCGGGCCACTACAAGGGCCGCGACCTGACGATCGTTTCCGTTTTCGAGGCGGTCGGGGCGTATCGCGCGGGCAAGATGAGCCTCGAGGAGCTGTACGAGATCGAGAGCGCGGCGTGCCCCGGCGCGGGCGCGTGCGGCGGACAGTTCACGGCGAATACGATGTCGATGGTCATGGAGTTCCTCGGCCTCTCGCCCGCCGGGCTCAACGGCATCCCGGCCGAGGATCCGGACAAGGACGCGGCCGCGCGCTCGGCCGGCGAGCTGGCCATGACCCTGGTCCGCCACGACGTCAGGCCGTCGCACATCGTGACCCGACCCGCGATCGAAAATGCGATCGCCGCCATTGCCGCCACCGGCGGCTCCACGAACGGCGTCCTGCACCTCCTGGCGCTTGCCCACGAGATGGGCATCCCGCTGACGATCGACGAGTTCGACACGATCTCCACGCGCACGCCGATCGTGGCCGACATGACGCCCGGCGGCCGGTATACGGCCTCGGACCTGTACGACGCGGGCGGGATCTCGCTGGTCATGCGCGAACTGCTGAAACGCGACGGCCTGCTCCACGGCGACGAGAAGAACGTCGACGGCCGGACGCTGGCGAAGATCGCGGCGGACGCGAAGGAAACGCCCGGTCAGCTGGTCATCCACTCGATCGATGACCCGGTGAAGCCCACCGGCGGCCTCGCGATCCTGCGCGGCTCGCTCGCGCCCGAGGGCTGCGTGGTCAAGCTCGCGGGCCACGAGCGCCTCCATCACAGCGGCCCGGCGCGTGTGTTCGACTCGGAAACTGCCTGCTTCGAGGCCGTGAAGAACCGGCAGATCGTCGCCGGCGACGTCGTCGTCATCCGCTACGAAGGCCCGGTCGGCGGTCCCGGGATGCAGGAGATGCTCAGCGTGACCGCCGCGCTCGCCGGCGAGGGTCTCGGTGGGTCGGTCGCGTTGCTGACCGACGGCCGGTTCTCCGGCGGCACGCACGGTCTGATGATCGGCCACGTCGCGCCGGAGGCCGCGCTCGGCGGCCCGATCGCCCTCGTCGAGGAGGGCGACCAGATCGTCATCGACGTCGAGGCGCGGCGCCTGGACCTGGACGTTCCGGACGCCGTGCTCGCCGAGCGGCGCACCCGCTGGCAGGCACCCGCGCCGCGCTACCTCGGTGGCGTCATGGCCAAGTACGCCGCGCTCGTTTCGTCCGCCAGCGATGGCGCGGTGACGACTGGCCGTCGCATGGCCGACGCCCTCGCCCGCGGCTGATGGTCGAGGAGTCGCCAGACCAGCTGCCGCCCGATCCGGACGCCTACGACTCACCACGCGCGACGCAGGCACGCGCCCGTGGCCTGGCGGCGCCGTACATCGCCGGGGGCGAGGACCCGGAGATCGAGGCCACCCGGCGCGCCGAGGGTCGCTACGTGCGGCTGCTCATCGCGATGATCGTGATCGTGATCCTGGCGGGCTTCGTGCTGGGCATCGTCGCCAAGCTGCTCGGCTTCGACTTCCTGCTGGGCTCGGGCTGATGGTCCTCGCCTCCGACGCGATCACCGCCCAGGGCTGGGCGCTCGCCCACGACCGCCTGGTCGAGTCGCTGCGCGACCTGATCCGCATCCCCTCGATCAACCCGCCCGATCCGGCGGGACCCGAGCTTGATGCCGCCAGGTTCCTCGCCGGCGCCCTTCGCGATGTGGGCGTCCCCGCGACGGTCTACGAGCCCGTCCCCGGGCGCGGCTCCGTGGTTGCCAGGCTCCGCGGCGACGGTACCGGCGGCCCGCCGCTCCTCCTCCTTTCGCACCTGGATGTCGTGCCGGCGCCGCTCGACGGCTGGACGCACGAGCCCTTCGAAGCCGACCTCGCCGACGGCTGGATCTATGGCCGCGGCGCAGTCGACATGAAGGACCTCACGGCGATGGAGCTGGAGGTCATGCGCCTGCTCGCCGGCGAGGCGCGTGCCGCCGGTCGTGATCCCGCGTCGGATCCCGTCCCCGGCCTTCGGCGCGACGTGTTGTTCGCTTCGACGGCGGACGAGGAGGCCGGCGGGCTGGCGGGTGCCGGTTGGCTGGTAATGGAGCACCCGGAGCATCTCCAGGCCGCTGCCGCGATCAACGAGGCCGGCGGCGTCGCGGTCGACGTGCGCGGCCGGCGGCTCTATCCGATCCAGGTCGCGGAGAAGGGCGTGACGACCTATCGCCTCACGTTCCGCGGCACGTGGGGCCATGGGTCCATGCCGCGCACGGACAACGCGATCGTCCTGGCTGCCGAGGGCGTTCGCCGGCTCGCCCGGCCGGAGCGCACGCGCCTCACCGACGTGACGCGGCGCTTCCTCGAGGGCGCGGCGGAGGCGCTCGAGGCGACCGAGCCACGGACGGCGCGGCTGCTCCAGACGTGCGTGGCCGGGAAGACCGGGATCTCCGCGGGGCGGCTCGCCGCGCTGCTGTCGCCGGTCTACGGACGCGCGCTCGACGCGATGCTCCGCGACACCCTGTCGACCAACGTCCTCCACGCCGGCGTGAAGTACAACGTCATCCCCGGCACCGCGGTGCTCGAGATCGACTGCCGGCGCCTGCCCGGGACGTCCGAGACCGACATGCACGCGCGGATCATCGACCGCCTGGGGCCCGAGCTCGCGGCCCGCACGGAGGTCGAGCTCATCATCGCGACCGATGCCGTCGTCGCCGAGTACGACGACCCCGACGGGCTCTTTCCGATCCTCGCGGCGACGATCCGCGACCACGATCCCGAGGGCGTGCCCCTGCCGGTCATGGCGCCGTTCGGAACGGACGCAAAGCACCTGCTCGGGCTGGGCGTGCCCACGTTCGGCTTCTCGCCGCTGCGCCAGCCACCTGGCGAGACGTACCTGGATCGCTATCACGGGATCGACGAGCGGGTCTCGGTCGAGGGCCTGCGCTGGGGGCTGCCGGTCCTCTACGATGCCGTGCGGAGGTTTTGCGGATGACGTTCGTGCACCGGTTCCGGCGCCTCGGCCTCGTGGCCGCTCTCCTGGTGGTTGCCGCCGCGGCGATCTCGCCCGTGCTCGCGGCGACGATCAACGTGAGCATCGCCGACAAGCATTTCGATCCGGCGCAGATCGTGGTCGCGCAGGGCGACACGGTCACGTGGACGGTCACGAAGTCGATCGGTGAGCCGCACTCCGTCACCTCCGGCAAGTCGGGTGACGCGGACAAGGGCTCCGTGTTCGACTCGCAGAAGACCGATCCGGACCTCGCGAAGCTCAAGGATAACAACGGCACCTTCTCGTTCACGTTCGACAAGGCCGGCACGTACGCCTACTACTGCGTCGTCCACCCCGTCGACATGACCGGCACGGTCGTCGTCCTGGCGCCCGGCCAGTCGCCACCGCCGGCCGCGTCGCCAGGCGAGTCGCACGATGGCGTGCCGACGCAGAACAAGCTGATCGGCGCGGCGATCCTGGTCATCACGCTGGTCGTGCTGTTCGGCGCGGCGGCCGTCTATCGGCGGATGAACCCGGCCTAGATCGCGACTAGCGCGCCTGCCCCTTGATGAGGCGGCCGCGCTTCGAGATCGCGTGGGTCGCGAGCGCCGCCACCCCCATCGCCACCAGGGCGCGCTCGGGCGTGGGCATCGGGCGAACCGTGTTCAGGAACTGATCCGCGCGCGCCCGGTCGACCGCGCGCAGGATCGCCTGCCCGCGCTGGGTCAGCGCCACGGATCGCTGACGCCGATCCTCCGGCTCCGCCCGGCGTTCCACGAGCCGGCGCCGCACGAGCCCATCGACCAGCCGGCTCGTGGCCGAAGGTGACCGCCCCAGCGCCTCTGCGAGCTCGCCGACTGTGGTGGTGCTGCCATCGGCAAGCACGTACAGCGCCGCCAGTTGCGTGAAGCCGAGCCGGAGCTCCCCCAGCTGCGAGGCGAAGCCCACGACCAGGTCTCGCCAGAGTGCCCTGCCCATAGCCACGCGCTCGGAGATCTGGCGGACGTTCGGGATCCGCGGGCCGGAAGCGAGAATCGACGCTCCAAGGTCCGCCTCGAAGCGGCGTGCGATCGCGCGAACCGTTCTCGGTCGCGCGGGCGGCGTCGGCATGTCCAGATGCTATCGCGCTCTGCACGATCGTGTGCACGCGCGCACACATTCCACGCTCGGCGGGTTGCCGATCGGCCAACCTTTGGGAGCCCCATGAGTAACGTTGCCTTCATCTTCCCCGGCCAGGGCTCACAGTCCGTCGGCATGGGTCGCGCCGTTGCCGCCGCTTCGCCGGCTGCCGCCGCGGTCTTCGCGGCCGCGGACGACGCCCTCGGCGAGCCACTCTCCACGCTCGCCTGGGAGGGCCCGGACGACCGGCTGAACCTGACCGAGAATGCACAGCCTGCCCTGCTCGCGACCTCGATCGCCTACCTCGTGGCCGCCAGCGAACGAGCCGCCGCGGCGGGTATGGAACTCCCCGAGCCGCGCTTCGCCGCGGGCCACTCGATGGGCCAGTATTCGGCGATGGTCGCGGCCGGTGCGCTCGACCTCGCGGACGGCGTCCGGCTTGTCCGCGAGCGCGGCATCCAGATGCAGGCGAGCGGCGCGGGACGCGACGGCGCGATGGCCGCGATCCTCGGCCTGGACGACGCGGCGATCCCGGAGCTCATCCGCAAGGCCTCGGCGCACGGGGTCTTCGCCGTGGCCAACCGCAACTCGCCCGGTCAGGTCGTGGTGTCCGGCGAGCGCGCCGCCATCGATGCCGCCACCGAGCTCGCGAAGACGCTCGGCGCCAAGCGAGCCATCGTCCTGCCGGTGTCCGTCGCGGCGCACTCCCCGCTGATGACCGAGGCCGCGGCCGCGATGCGCGCGATCCTCGCCGGCGTCGAGTTCCACGACCCGCGCGCGCCCCTCCTCGCCAATGCCGATGCGCGCGCCATCACCACCGCAGACGGCGCCCGAGCCGAGCTCGTGGAGCACCTCACCGCGGGCGTCGACTGGGTCCGCGCCGTCGAGACCATGGTCGCCGCCGGCGTCGACACGTTCGTCGAGGTCGGGCCCAGCAAGGTCCTCACCAACCTCGTGAAGCGAATCGCACCCGACGCGTTGACGCTGGCGCTCGAGGATGCCCTCGCCGCGGAGACCTTCGACCTCCCGTTCCTCGTCCCTGCATAGGAGCCCGCTCGTGCGCAGCCCAGATCACACTCGTCGCGTCGTCGTCACCGGCCTCGGTGTCGTGAGCTCCGTCGGCAACGACGTGGCTACTGCCTGGTCCAGCCTCGTCGAGGGCCGCTCCGGCCTGGCGGAGCTGACCCGCTTCGACGTCTCGGGCTACGAGCACAAGGCCGGCGGCGAGGTCAAGGACTTTGACCCCGCGGTGTGGATGGACCCGAAGGCCGTGCGCCGCAGCGAGCGCGAGATGCACTACGGCGTTTCCGCCGCGAAGCAGGCGCTTGCGGACTCCGGGTTCGAGATCGCGGACGCCAACCGCACCGAGGTCGGAGTCGTGTTCGGGTCGGGCGCCGGCGGCCAGCAGCTCATGATCGAGAACTTCACGACACTGATCCAGAAGGGCCCCAACCGCGTCCAGCCGACCTTCATCGCCAACTCCCTGGTTGACTCGACGTCCGGGATGATCGCCATCGAGACGGGCGCGATCGGCCACAACATCGCGATCGTGTCCGCGTGCTCCACCGGGACCCATAACGTCGGCGAGGCCGCCGAGGCGATCCGTCGCGGCGACTGCATCGCGGTGATCAGCGGCTCCACGGAGGCGCCCCTTCTCGAGGTCGCGCACGCGGGCTTCACGAACATGCGGGGCATGGGGTCGCCACGTCCGGGCGAGCCGCTCCAGACCGTCTCGCGCCCGTTCGACGCGACGCGCAACGGCTTCGTCCTGGGCGAGGGCGCCGGCTCGCTGTTCCTCGAGGACCTCGAGCTTGCCAAGAAGCGCGGCGCGAAGATCTATGCCGAGGTCATCGGCTACGGCTCCGCGGCGGACGGCTGGGACATGATCCAGCCGATCGAGGGCGGGATCGGTTCGGCGCGGGCAATGCAGATGGCGCTCGACCGTCGCGGCGTCCCCGCCGATGAGGTCGACATGATCAACCCGCACGGCACCTCGACACCGGTCGGCGACGCCCGTGAGGCCGAGGCGATCTGGGCCGTGTTCGGCGATCGGTCGGCAGGCGCCCGGCGCTCGCTCGCGATCTCCGGCACCAAGTCGATGACCGGCCACATGATGGGCGCGGCCGGCGCGTTCGAGGCATTCGCGACGGTCAAGTCCATCGCCGAGCAGACCGTCCCCGGCACGCTGAACTACCGCGACGCCGACCCCGCCTGCGACCTGTGGGTCATGCCGGAGACGGCGCGCATGCCGCTCCGCTACGCGCTCTCCAACAACATCGGGCTGGGCGGGCACAACGGCGCCCTGATCTTCAAGCGCTACGACGGCGATTGACGCTTCGTCGATCCGTAGCGCGCCCGGCTCGCTCCCACGGATCGCCCCAGAGCATCAGCTCGAGAGCAGTTGGCGGCGACGCCGGCGTCTCCGGGAGGAGCGCGATTTCATCGACGTGGAGCGCCCGAAGGATCGCGAAGAGGCGGCGGATCGACATGCCGCGTTGGCGGCCCGATTCCAACCTGGATATCTGGGACTGATGCACGCCGCAAGTGCGCTGCAGGTCACGTTGCGACCAGCCCCGATACAACCGCAGCCGCAGCACAGACCGTCCGAATCGCTCCTCAACTGTGAGCGTGGGCTCCAGCTCAACGGGCACGGTCCACTCACTGATGTCAACATCCCCGCTCAGGCCGAGCTCGGACTCACTGGCCTCACTATCTCCCGCGCCGGATTCGATGAAATTCGATGCATCAAACGGGTCGAGCTGCATGGGTTCATTTGACATCGAGGCGGTCATCGCTGGCTTATCGGGCGCTTGCCCCGCGCTCCCCTCGACGTTGCCCCCATCGTGCCGTCGGTCGCGGTGATGCAGCGAATTTCATCAATTTCCAGGGATGGGAGACACCGACGGGCACGCTCCTTCGTCCGGGCTCGCTCCCGCAGCACGGATACAATCCCCGCGCCGGCGCAATGAGCAACAGCCGAGGTGAACTTCGTGCCCAGTCCTGACCTTTCGCGACGCGCCGTCGTGACCGGCATGGGCGCGGTCACGCCGATCGGCAACGACGTCGAGACGTACTGGTCCAACCTGCTCGCCGGCAAGCCCGGCGGCGGCCCGATCACCACCTTCGACACGACCGGCCACGACGTGAAGATCGCGGCGGAGGTCAAGGACTTCGACCCGCTGCTGACGATGGATCGCAAGATGGTCCGGCGGATGAGCCGGTTCATCCACTTCGGCGTCGCCGCGGCGGCGGAGGCGGTGCGCAACTCCGGCCTCGACTTCGCGGCGATGTCGCCCGAGCAGCGCGACCGTGCGGCGGTCGTGATCAACACCGGCGGCGGCGGCATGGAGATGGTGATCAATGGCGCGGACACGATCCGCGACAAGGGGCCGGGGCAGGTCAGCCCGTTCGCGATCCCGGCCCTCTCGGGCAGCATGGCGGCGGCCCAGGTCTCGATGAACTACGGCATCACCGGGCCGGTCATCACGCAGGTCGCGGCCTGCGCCTCGGGCGTGATCGCGTACCAGGACGCGCTGCGGCTGATCGCGTCCGGCGAGTGCGACATCGTGCTTGCCGGAGGATCAGAAGCGCCGCTGCTCGCGATGGCCTTCGCCGCCCTCTCGAACATGACCGCGCTCTCCAGGCGCAACGACGATCCCGAGGGCGCCTCGCGGCCCTTCGACCGCACCCGTGATGGCTTCGTCTACGGCGAGGGAGCCGGGGTCTTCGTGGTCGAATCCGCTGAGCATGCGCTCAAGCGCGGCGCACCGATCCTGGCCGAGATCGTGGGGGCGGCGCTCACCGCCGACGCGTACCACATCTCTGCCCCCGAGCCGACCGGGCGGGGTGCCTCGATGGCGATGACCAAGGCCATGCGCCATGCCGGCCTTGCGCCGAACGAGATCGACCACATCGTGGCCCACGGCACGTCCACGCCGCTCAACGACGTGACCGAGACCCGCGCCATCAAGCGCGCATTCGGCGACTACGCCTACAAGCTGCCGATCTCGTCGCCCAAGTCGATGGTCGGGCACACCCTCGGCGCAGCAGGCGCGCTGTCGGCGATCGCCGCGGTCGGCGCCATCCGCGATGGCTGGGTCGCGCCCACGATCAACTACCACGAGCCCGATCCGGACTGCGACCTCGACTACGTCCCGAACGTCAAGCGCAAGGTGCCCGTCGAGACCGCGATGATCAACGGCTTCGGCTTCGGCGGACAGAACGCCGTCGCGATCTTTCGGAAGTTCACCGCGTAAGACTCCGGTCTAGAGCGTCCGGCCCTCGAAGGCATCCATCGCGGCCCGCCATTCGTCGGGCACCTGGATGGGGCACTCGGCCTGGTAGTCGTAGGCGACCAGCGTCGAATCGGCAACGGCGATCAGGCGCCCTGGTCCGTAGCGGCTCTCCGGCGCGGTGACTCGGTGAACCATGCCGAAGCTCGTCCGCCCGATTCGCTCGACCCGCGTCTCGACGGTGAGGGTCTCGCCGTAGAACGCGGGGCTGCGATAGGTCATCCGGATCTCGGCGAGGATCATCCCCTCCTCCGCGCCGTGGGTGCCGATCGGCAGCGCATTGCCGGTCACCCCCTCGTAGTAGGCGACGCGGGCGATCTCAACGTACGTGAGGTAGTTCGCGTTGTTGACGTGGCCCATCGCGTCCGTGTCCGCCAGGCGCACCTCCACCTCGTGGCGGTGGGCGAAGTCGCCGGGCAGGTCGCGGGCATCCACCGGGGTGTCGATGCGGGAGCGGGTTTCGGGCATGTGCGGAATCTAGGACGTGCTCAGAGTCTGCGCAGCGATCGCGATGCGCCGAACGCGGCGAGCACGATGAGGCCGTAGGCCAACCCGCCGACGGCGATCGCCGACGCCGAGCCGAAGCGGGTCGCGAGCGCGCCCATCAGCAGTCCCCCGACCGGCATGAGCCCGAGCAGCACGAGCGTGTACAGGCTCATCATCCGACCGCGAAGACGGTCCGGGACGATCGTCTGGATCAACGTGTTGGACGATGCGTTGAAGGTCACCGTGCCCCAGCCCGTCACGACCAGGCAGAGCAGCGTCACGGGGTAGGACCGGGTCATCCCGATGCCCACGAGCCCGGCGGCGAGCGCCACGCCCGCGAGGAGCAGGACTCGCCATCGCTCTGCACGGTTGACGGTCGCGGCCAGTCGCAGGCCACCGACGACGGCACCGGCACCGGCAGCTGACAGGAGCACCCCGAGGCCCTCCGCACCCTGCCCAAGGTCCTGTGCGAGTGCCGGCCCGAGGATGAACTGGCCGGACGCGAAGATCGTCTGCGCGGCCAGGAGCGCCAGCAACGAGGCGACGCGTGGCTCGCCACGGAGATACCGGATCGCCTCGGGCACCGCCGTGCGCGCCGCGATGCCGAGACGGGGAACATGCACACGGCTGATCATCAGGAGGCCGATGATCACGGGGATGAAGCTGAGTGCGTTGATCCCGAACGCCCAGCCCGGCCCCACGAGGGCGACGAGGATGCCGGCGACCGCCGGCCCGACGACCCGCGCGCCGTTGAACAGGAGGGAGTTCAGGGCGATGGCGTTGGCAAGGTCGCGCTTGCCGATGAGCTCGGACACGTAGCTTTGGCGCGCCGGCATCTCGAAGGCGTTCGAGATGCCCAGGACGATGGCTATGACGAGCACGGTCGAGATGTCGATCGTGCCGGCGATGGTCAGGACGGCGAGCACGCCGGATGCGATCGTCGAGGCTACGCTTGTCGCCACGACGATCTTCCGCCGGTCGAACCGATCCGCGACGATGCCGGCGGGAACGACCAGGATGAGCACCGGGATCGAGCGCGCGGCGGCAGCCACGCCGAGCACGAACGGTGATCCGGTGAGCGTCAGGACGAGCCAGCCCTGGGCGACCGTCTGCATCCACGTGCCGGTGACCGAGATGAGCTGGCCGAGCCAGAAGATCCGGAAGTCCCGCTCCTCGAGCGCCACGAAGGTACGGCGGAGCCGATCCGTGCGGCCGATGGACACGCTCGAAAGCCTATCCTCGATCGAAGTGGAACGGGTCATCAGCACCTCCATCAGCGCGCCATGGGGACCCGTGCGACTCGCGGCAACGAGCCGCGGCCTCGCAGCGCTTGACCAGCTCGTGTCGAACGAGGCGTTTATCGAGCGCCTCGAGCGTCGGTTCGGCTCGACACCCGTGGACATGGCCGACGCGACGCGTGACGAACTGCCGCTCACCCACCTCCGTGCCGCCACCGACGGGCTGACTCGGTTCATCGACGGCGAGCTGGACGCCCTCGACGGGATCCCGATCGACCTCGCCGACCGCGCGACCTGGGATCAGCTCGTCCTCGGCGCCGTCCGCGGCATCCCTCCCGGCTCGACGGCGAGCTACGGCGAAGTGGCGCGGATGATCGGACGGGCAGGGGCGGCGCGCGCCGTCGGTGGCGCCGTCGGGCGCAACCCGATCGGGCTCGCGATTCCGTGCCACCGGGTCATCGCAGGTGACGGGTCGCTGGGCGGCTACGGTGGCGGCTGGTGGGGCGGCCGCCAGGCCGGCCTGGACCTGAAGCGCGAGCTGCTCTCGCGCGAAGGGGTCCACCTCGGAGGCCCGATCACGGCCACCTGAACCCGTGCGGCCACGCCCGGTAGACTCGGGCGCAATGTTCCAGATCTTCCGCAAGCGCGACTTCACGCTCATGTGGTCGGCACAGCTCGTTTCGACCATCGGCTCTGCGCTGACCGATCTCGCCGCCGGCATCCTCGTCTTCAAGCTGACCGGGTCGGCATTGAACGTGGGCCTGGTGCTGATGGTCACGGCCATCCCGACGCTGTTCGTCGGGCTGTTTGCCGGCGTCTTCGTCGACCGCTTCGACCGCAAGAAGATCCTGCTCGCGTCCGACCTCTTGCGCGGGGTCATCGTGCTCATGATCCCGATCGCCTTCGACGCACTCGGACGGGATACCGGGATGATCGCGATGTACGGGCTGCTGTTCGCATCGGCGACGGTCCGCACCTTCTTCGATCCGGCCTGGGAGAGCGTCCTGCCGGAGATCGCCTCGGACGAGGAGCTGACGTCGGCGAACTCGTTCCTGTCGATCAGCTCATTCGGCTCGACGGCCATCGGCTTCGCACTCGCCGGCCTGCTCTCCGGCATCGACATCCACCTCCCGTTCTACATCGACTCGGCCACCTTCGCGCTGTCGTTCGTGCTGGTCCTCCTGGTGCGCGTCCCGAAGTCGGCGCCCAGCGAGGAGAGCACGACGGTGGGCGTCGTGGTGGAGAACCTCACCAGCGGCGCGAAGTACCTGTGGCGCACGCCGATCCTCCGCTCCCTGTTCCTGATCAACCTGCCGATCATGCTGTCGTTCGGCCTGTGGAACGTGCTGCTTCTGCCGATGGCGATCCGGGTGCTGGGCGCCAGCGAGTTCGAGTACGGGCTCCAGGAGGGCGTGACCTCGCTCGGCTTCGTCGCAGGCAGCCTGCTCATGGCGCGGTACGGCGACCGCCTCGCCGAGGGCACGTGGATGGTCTCCGGGGTCTTCCTCATGGGCGTGTTCGGCGTGCTCTACGGGCTGTCCCCGAACATCGAGGTCGCCATCGTCCTCGTCATGGTCACCGGCTTCCTGAACTCGCCGATGGGCCTCGGTCGTCGCCTGCTCATGCAGAAGAACATCCCGCGCGAGATGCGCGGCCGGGTCTTCTCCGCGTTTGCCGTCTCGCGTGACGTGCTGTTCCTCATCGGCATGGGCGGCGCGGCCCTGGCGGACGTCTACCCGGTCCGCGAGCTGATTATCATCGCGTCGCTGATACTCGTCGGCGCGGGCATCCTCGGCCAGCTGCTGCCGGGCATCGGCCGTCGCGGGTCGGAATGGCGGCGCACGCTCCAGCTGCTCGCCAAGGCACCCAGCGCTAATCGCGTGGGCTCCGGCCGTCCTGCGACGATGCTGGACTTCGACAAGCTGTTGACGGTCATGCCGGAGATCGGGGCCATCAGCCTGAACCGGCGAGCGAACTTCCTCGCAGGGCTCACCGTGGCCCGCGCCGAACCTGGCGAGGCGATCGTGAAGGTCGGTGATCCGGGCGATCGCGCCTACTTCGTGCTCGCCGGCAAGGCCGTGGCGGGAATCCCGGACGAGGGCGGGTATCGGGCCCTTTCGTCGATGGGGCCGGGTGATTTCTTCGGCGAGATCGCCGCGCTGCACGGCGGCAACCGGACCGCGAACGTCGTCGCCGACGAGACGACGGACCTCCTCGAGGTGCCGGGTGCGACGCTGCAGTCGATCATGGAGCTGCCGGAACTCAGCGCGCTGATCAACGAGAAGCTCAGCGAACGACTCGGACGCACGTCGTCGGCCGACCTCGTCCGCCTCGCCCGCCCGGACCAGGGTGACCTGCGCGACCTCCGCCGCCGCCGTCCGAAGGGCACCGCAGGCGCCAAGGCCTGAACGGACGGAACCCGCCGCTAGACTGACCCCGTGGAAGGGCTGGCGTGCCGGACGTGCGGCGAGACGAACCCGGTCGAGGCCCGGCTGTGCGGGATGTGCGGGACATCGCTCCTGCAGGACGAGGCCGCGGGCGAGGTCCGCCGCGTCATCACCCTCGTCACGTCGGACCTCAAGGGCTCCACGGCGCTCGGCGAGCGCTTGGATCCGGAGGCGCTCCGCGAGGTCCTGAACCGCTACTTCGACGTCATGCGGGCAGTCTTTGAATCGCACGGCGGGACGATCGAAAAGATCATCGGCGACGCAATCGTGGCGGTCTTCGGGCTGCCGTTCCGGCACGACGACGATCCCCTGCGCGCCCTCGAGGCCGCTGCCGAATCACAGCGCGCCCTGGCGACCCTGAACGACGAGCTCGAGGCCGGCTACGGCGTCCGGCTCGTGGTCCGAACCGGGGTTGCGACCGGCGAGGTCACGTTCGGCGCGGCAGAGAGCGGCCAGCACGTCCTGCTCGGACCGCCGGTCGACACTTCGACGGTCATGGAACAGAACTCGCCACCGCTCGAGGTGCTGGTCCACGAATCGACCCGCGAGCTCGTCGGCAACGCAGCCGAGTTCGAGGCGGTCGACCCCGTCAGCCCCAAGGGCTCCGACGACCTGTTCACGGCGTTTCGGCTCGTCTCGGTCAGGGGGCGCGCCGGCGAGGCGGAAGCCGAGGTGCCCGAGGCGGTGGCGGGCATGCGCATCTGCCCGAGCTGCGGCGAGCAGTCGCCGGACTCGATGCGCTTCTGCAACACGTGCGGGGCGTCGCTCTCGACCAGCGTCGCGCGCGAGAGCCGGCGCACGGTGACGATCGTGTTCGCCATGCCCAAGGTGCACTCGCTGAGCGGCGAGGCGCCCGGGCCGGAGACGATGCGCGACGTCATGTCGCGCTATTTCGAGGGCATGCGGGTCGCCCTGGAGCGCCACGGTGGCACGGTCGAGAAGTTCATCGGCGACGCGGTGATGGCCGTCTTCGGCCTCCCGGTTCGCCACGAGGACGACGCCACGCGCGCGATCCGCGCCGCGGCGGACATGCAGACGGCGCTCGACGGGCTGAACCCGGGCTTCCGTACCGACGCCGGCCTCGAGCTGAGCAACCACATCGGGGTCAACAGCGGCGAGGTCATCGCGGGCGACGCGAGCACCGCGCAGCGCATGGTCACCGGCGACGCCGTGAACACGGCGGCGCGCCTCGAGCAGGCGGCGGGCAGCGGCGAGGTCGTCCTCGGCGACCTGACGTACCGGCTGGCGCGCGACCAGATCGAGGTCGAGTTCATGGCGCCGCTGATCCTGAAGGGCAAGGCGGAGCCCGTGCCGGCGTACCGCCTGATCCGAGTGACCGCACAGGCGGCCACGGCAGCCGCGGAGCCGGGGCACGGGACGCCCTTCGTTGGTCGGGAGGAGGAGATGGCCCGACTCTCCGGCGCCCTGTCCGACGCCATCGAGAGCCAGGGGGCACGGCTGATCACGGTGGTGGGCGACGCGGGCGTCGGAAAGTCGCGGTTGATCCGCGAGTTCGGGATCACTGCGCGTGCGGAGGCCAACGTCGTTCGCGGCCGGTGTCTCCCGTACGGCGATGGCATCACGTTCTGGCCGCTCGCCGAGGTCGTGCGCGAGGCTGCCGGGATCACCGGCGAGGACAGCCCGAACGCCGCCATGCGGCGCATCGGGCGGCTGCTCGACCGCTCTGGCGCCGGCACGGAGCGGGACGCGATCCTCGAGCGCGTCGCGGCTGCGATCAACCTGACGCCCGCCCAATTCTCCGTTGCCGAGCTGATGTGGGGCGGGCGACGGCTCCTCGAGACGCTGGCCGCGGAGCATCCGGTCGTGATGATCGTGGATGACCTCCACCTCGCCGAGGCAACGTTCCTGGACTTCCTGGATCAGCTCGTGGGGACCGTGACCGGAGCGGCGATCCTGGTCCTCGGGTCGGCGCGGCACGAGATCGCAGAACGGCACGCCGAGTGGTCCACCGACCACGACGCGACGCTCGTCCGCCTGCAGCCACTGAGCGACGCCGACTCCGGTCGGATCATCGAGGAGCTGCTTGGCGCGCTCGAGGAGAGCGTTCGGAAACGCATCGCCATCGCCGCGGAAGGCAATCCGCTGTATGTCGAGCAGATCGTGTCGATGCTCGTTGAGACCGGAGCGCTCCAACGCGGCCTCGATGGCTGGGTGGCCAGCGGCGGCTCCGACCGGCTCCAGATCCCGCCGACGGTCCAGGCCCTGGTCGCCGCTCGCCTCGACGCACTCAAGTCCGAGGAGCGCGCGGTGGTCGATCCGGCATCGGTCATCGGCCTCTCGTTCCCGATGGACGCCCTGTCGGAGCTCGTGGTCGACGAGGTGCGGCCGCGCCTGGAGCCGGATCTCGACGCGCTGGCAGCCAAGCAGCTCGTGCGCCGCACGGGCGACGAGGACGTGATCTACCGCTTCGGGCACCAGGTCGTTCGCGACACCGCCTACGGCAGCATGCTCAAGCGCACCCGGGCGACGCTGCACGAGCAGTTCGTTACCTGGGCGGAGCGCGTGAACCGGGAGCGCGGTCGCGAGCTGGAGTTCGAGGAGATCCTCGGCTACCACCTCGAGCAGGCGTTCCAGTACCGGACGAGCCTCGGCGTCATCGACGCGCTGGCGCTCGCGGTTGGCGAGCGCGCGGCCGAGAAGCTTTCGTCTGCCGGACGGCGGGCCCTCGGCCGCGGCGACCTGCCCGCGGCGACGAGCCTGCTCCGCCGATCGGCGGAGCTGCTGCCGGAATCGTCGGGGGCGCGGATCGAGCTGCTGGTCGACCTCGCCGACGCCCTCCTCCAGCAGGGTGCCTTCGACGACTGCAAGGCGGTCCTCGACGAAGCTCGAACTACTGCGGCGACGATCGATGACGCCCGCCTGGGGGCCCGCGTCGCGTTGCTCGAGGCGGGCCGGGCGCAGTTCGTCGGGGGAACCGACTTCGCCAGCCTCGCGCTCGAGGCTGTCGCTTCGTCCATTCCGGTCCTCGAGGTCGCCGGCGACGACGCCGGCCTGGCGAGGGCGGCGCGGCTGGAGATGTACACCCAGGTCATGCTCGGGCGGCTCAACGACGCGACCGGGTCAGCGGGCCGCATCGTGGAGCACGCGCGCAAGGCCGGCGACGAACGCCTCGTTTCACGCAGCGTCGCGCCGATCGCATACATCCTCGTCCACGGCCCGGTGCCCGTGCCAGAGGCGCTCGTCCAGTGCCGGGAGCTGCTCGCCGGCGTCCAGGGAGATCGGAAGACCGAGGCGATCCTGCACGGCGCGCTCGCCCAGCTACTGGCGATGGACCTCGAGTTCGACGAGGCCCGGATGCACTACCGGCGCGGCCAGGAGATCCTGGCCGAGCTCGGCGCCGGGATCGATGCCCACTCTACCTCCCTCGATTCCGGCCAGGTGGAGCTGCTCGCCGGTGACGCGGAGGCCGCGGAGCGCGAGCTCCGGCGCGACTATGACGCGCTCGAGGCGCTCGGCGAGACCTACCTGCGGTCGACGATCGCCGCCATGCTCGGTGCCGCGCTGTGGGAGCTCGGGCAACTCGAGGAGGCGGACCGGTTCGCCGGTATCGCCCGGAGCATCGCCGACGACGACGACCTCCTGTCGCAGGTCCTCTGGCGCGCGACCGCCTCACGCGTCCAATCGATCATGGGTGACATCAGCACCGCGCTCGAGCTGGCCGAGGCCGGCGTCGCGGCGGCTGCGCCCACCGAGGAGATCAGTCTTCGCGCCGATGCGCTGATGGCGCTGGCCTTCGTCCGCACGCGCGCGGGCTGGAACGACGAAGCGCGAGCGTCACTCAGTGAGGCGCTCGCGCTTCTGGTCGCGAAAGGAGATCGAGCGAGGGCGCGAGCGATCGCGCCCCCGATCAACGCTGCCGGTTAGTACCCGCCGCGCAGGCCACCGTTGGAGAGAAGCCAAGCCACGATCTTGTAGTTGCTGCCAACCTTCGTGACCGTGATGCACTCCGCGTTCGTCGGCGCGGTTGCCGAGTTGCAGGCGGTGCTGATCGCATAGGTGGTTCCGTTGTCCCGGGTGTGGAGCAGGAAGATGTTGCTGGCGGTTGCGCCCTTCGGTACGGACCCTCCCCAGATCATGAGCGTGACCTTGAACGCATTCGTGTAGGTTGCCCCACCGTTGACGCTCAGCTGCGTCCACTCGCCGATCTGGCGGGCGCACGCACCGATGGTGCACGGGACGCCGGTCGTGATGCCGTCCTCGATCGTCGCCGGGATGAGCGATGAGGGCGAGACGAGGCTGGAAGCCTGCTTGTTGCCGTTGCCGAGGGTCTGGTTGGTCTGGAGCAACTGGGATGCCGCCGTCGTGAACCCACCGTCGAAGTTCGAGCTGGTGGACACGGTCGTGGTAACGGGCGCAAGCAGGCTATCGCCGTGGCTGTTGTTGCCGCCGGCGGGGTCACCGGTGGAGTCCAGCGTGAAGGTGTTCGAGAAGTCCGTGGTGCCCACCCTGTAGGCGATGACCACGTTGATGGTCGCCATGGAGTTCAGCGCACCAAAGGCGCACCGGAGATCCGGGCTCAGGGTGCACGAGGTGCCCCGGCTGTTCGAGAAGTACACCGGCGTCCCGACGTAGGTATCGGTCAGGTACAGCGCCGAGATGTTCGACCTGCCGTTGTTCTTGATCGTGAACGAGTAGCCCGCGACGCCGCCGTCGGCGACGACCGGCGGGAGATTTTGGATGTTGAGGATTTGCCAGCCGGGCGTGGCGGCGCTGGCCGGTGCGGCCGCGACCATGGCCCCGAGCAGGCCGGCGGAGAGGATGGCCGCTGACAGGCGGCTGAGACGCTTGCGGTTCACTCGGGACTCCTCCCGTCGGGCTTCACCCGACGCATCTGATGGCTGGACCTGCGGTACCAATTCCGTTGCAGTATGGACGAAAGGACTAAGTGGAGAGCGTCGCAGACTTGACATGCGCCGGTCAAGATCGCGGACCGCTCGGCTGACGCGTTCGTTGCGAGCGGGCAACGGTGTGTTTGGCGAGCTCAGACGCGGGTCACCGGCCGCATCGGGTACACGCCGACGACGATCGGGCTGATCGGGTCGAGCGAAAGCTCGTAGCCGATGTCACCGGCCCGCAGGAGCTCGCCGAGGAGCCGACCTTCCCGCTCCGGCAGTCCCACGAAGATGCGCTTGCGCTCGATGTCCACGGGCGTCACGTCATCGTCGCCACCGTTGATCAGGAAGCGGCGCCGGAGCTCGTGCATCGGCACGTAGGCGCGACTCTTGATGAACCGGCGCAGCTGCGGCGCCGTCGCCGTGCGCTCGAGTGCCGCATCCTCGCCCTCGGCGTGCGGCCGAGGCGGCACGGGCGGGCCTGCCGGCCGAGGCGCCGGACGAGACTCGATGGGCCGCGGCGCGTATGCCACGGGCGCGGGCCGGCGCTCGGGTTGGGCCTGACGCTGGGGCAGCGCCACGGGGGCGACGAAATCCACCTGCGGGGCGCGTTCGGCCTCCGCCTGTGGAACGAGCTGGGCCTCCACGTCCGCCTTTGTCTCCGGAGCGCGTTCGGCCTCCGCCTCGACGGGCGACTGCGACTCGATCTCGATCTCGTCGATCGGCTCGGCGTGCGGCGCCGAGGGAACCGCCGACGTCATCGGAGACAGGTACGAGGCCGACGGGGCGTGGCGCTCGGGCATCACCGTCGCGGGACGCCGGGGCATGCGCCCGAGCGGGGCGTGGCGAGGCGAACCGTGATGACAGCGTCGGCTCATCGGCCGAGATCGGCGGCGCCGGAGCGCCGCTGGAAGGTCATGCGCATGTGCTCGCCTGCGAGATGGGGCACCTGGGCAGGCACCCGTGGCGGGATGATACCCCGCCTCGTCGAAGGGCTAGCCGGCGACCACCAGGAGCTCGTGCGGCGCGCGATTCAGGACGTCCGGCCCGTCGTTCGTGCACACGACGATGTCCTCGATCCGGACACCGAATCGGCCCGCGAGATAGACCCCCGGCTCGATGCTGAACGCGTTGCCGGCCCTGAGCACTTCGGCATTGCCCGCCACGAGATACGGCTCCTCGTGCGCCTCCAGCCCGATCCCGTGGCCCAGCCGATGAATGAATTCGGCGCCGTGCCCGCCGTCGCGGATGACGGTGCGGGCGACCTCGTCGAGCGCGCCGCAGCTGACACCCGGACGAACCGACTCGGTCGCCGCCTCGTTTGCGCGCCGGACAAGGTCGAACGCTGCGAGGAACTCCGGAGTTGGGCCATGGGCGGGGCTTCCGCCCGTCACCCAAAGCATCCGGGTGATGTCCGAGCCGTACCCGTCGATCGTTCCGCCGATGTCGAGGACGATCGGATCGCCTGGTTGGATGACTCGGTCACTCGCTTCGTGATGCGGCGATGCGCCATTTTGGCCGGACGCGACGATGGCGAACGACGCAGCCTCGTGACCCTCGGCGACGAGT
>JANLSG010000224.1:0-3347 GCA_031362295.1 Chloroflexota bacterium | reverse complement strand
CGGCCAGTCTGACGGTGCCAATCCGGACCCGAACGAGCCGCAGGACCGGCGCATCCACAGCTCCGAACATGCGCCGGAGCTGGCGCTTCCAGCCCTGGGCGAGCGTCGCGCGGTACCAGACGTAGTTCGGATCGGGAGGCGGGTCCAGCGCGCCCGCCAGCTGGCGGTTCTCGACGGACGTCGTCGCGCGCAGCGGCGCGGCGAGCTTGCCCATCCCCTCCTCCATCCGAATGCCGGCGTTCAGCAGGCGTGCCTGCTCCGGCGAGAGCGGCTCCGCGATCGCAACCGCGTACTCGCGCTCCACCCCGAAGCGCGGGTGGAGGATGCGCTCCGCCCAATCGCCGTCGTTCGTGAGCAACAGCAGGCCCTCGGAATCGAGGTCCAGGCGGCCCACCGGGTAGAGGCGCGTTCCGTCCGGGACCAGCGCGGTCGGGATCAGGTCGAGCACGGTCGTGTCGGCGTGGCGGTCCTTCGTAGTCGAGGTGACGCCGGCCGGCTTGTGCAGCGCCACGTAGGCGCGCGCCGTTCCGAACCCGACCGGCGCCCCGTTGACGTCGATGACCGACTTCAAGGGATCGACCTTTTGCCCGACGACCGCAACGACGCCATCGATGCGCACCCGGCCGGTCGCGACCAGGACCTCGGCCTGGCGGCGCGAGGCGACGCCCGCGGCCGCCAGGACCTTCTGGATCCGCTCCTCAGGCATCGTCGGCACCAGCGTCGTCAAGCGGGAGCAGGAGCGTTCCGCCCTCCTCGGAGAGGCGGGCTGCGACGTCCGCGTCCAGGGGCGGCAAGTCGTCGAGGCTCTCCAGCCCGAACCGCTCCAGGAACTCGAACGCGGTGCCGTACAGGATCGGCCGGCCGGGGGCGTTCGATCGCCCGAGCTCCACGACGAGCCGACGGTGCAGGAGGCTGCGCAGGGTGTGGTCCGAATCGACGCCGCGGACTCGCTCCACGGCTGCACGCGTCACCGGCTGGCGGTAAGCCACGATCGCGAGGGTCTCCAGGCCAGCCGGCGAGAGCCGGATCGCGTCCGCGCCAACGTACCGCGCGACCACCGCCCCGGCCTCCGGTGCGGTGGCGAGCTCCACCCGATCCCCCACCGCGAGCAGGCGAATGCCCCGGCCGCGCAGGGACATTTCGAGGTCGCCGAGTCGCTCGTCCACGGTCGCGGCGTCCACGCCCGCGATCGCCCCGATCTCGCGGCGCGACAGCGGCCGCTCCGCGACGAAGAGCAGCGCCTCCAGGGCGGCCTCGCTGAGCTCGCCGGGCGCCGGGCGCTCCGTCGCCGTCGTGGCCTCGGCCATCGATGCCGTCACGCGAACGACTCCAGCGATTCGTCGAGCGGCGCGTCCTCGACGTCGGCGGCAACGCCGGCCGCTTTGCGCTCCGCAGCGGTGGTTCGTCGCGCCGTGATCGGCCCGAATGGCTCCGACTGCTCCACGACGACCTCGCGCCGCTTCATCAGCTCCAGCATCGCGAGGAACGTCACCGCGACGACGACGCGGTCGTGCACGCCGCGCAGGAGGTCCTGGAGCACGATCGTGGGCGCGCCCCGGAGCGCGAGCCGGATGATCGACGCGCGCTGGGCGAGCGTGATCGAGCGCGGGACGACCTCGGGCGGCGGCTCGGGATCGGGCAGGACCTGCACGACCGAGTCGAGGGCGCGGATGAGCAGCACGGGATCGATCGGCGGCGTCGATGGGGCGGTTGCCGCACCGGCCAGCCCGGCCGCGAGCGCCGCGGCGGGCTCGCGACGGAACAGGCCATGCCGCTCGAGTGCGGTCGCCTGGAGCGCTGCCCCCGCGTCGCGAAACGCCTTGTAGAGCAGCAGCCGCGCGCGGAGCTCAGCCTCGGGATCGACGCCCTCGTCGTCGAGCTCGATCGCCGCGCCCGCGGGCGGCCGCGGGAGCATTGCCCTGCTCTTGATGAGGATCAGCTGGCTCGCCACGGCCACGAACGAGCTGATGCTGCTCATCCGGTCGTGCTCGATCGTCGCGAGTGCCTCGAGGTACGCCTCCGCCACGCCGCCGAGCGGCACGGTCAGCACGTCGAACCGGCGTGCCTCGATGAGCGAGAGCAGCAGCCCAAGCGGCCCCTCCCACTCCGCGATCGCGACGTGCGTCGCCCAGTCGCTTCCTCGGCCGGGTTCGATGCGAACGACGGGGCCGGCAGCGGTCGCGGCCGCCACGGACTCGAGGGTGTCGACCATCAGCTCGCCTCGTCGGCGAGGCGCAGGCGTTCGCCTGCCTCGGGGTCGCGCGGGTCGTCTTGCCAGCGGATCAGCTCGACCGTTCGATCCGAGCACCCGGCGCCTGCGGCGATCTGCGCCGAGGTCTCGGCATGGTCACGCAGGCGATCGAGCGAGCGGCGCATGGGCGGCAGCCAGCGGACCGCGCTCGCGACCCAGGTTATCCGCGCCTGGCCCAGCGAGTGGATGATCCGGGGGACAAGGCCGGTGTGGCCCTTGCCCGCGTCGTGGAGCAGGCCCGCGAGCAGCACCTCCGGCTCGCGCGTGCCGCCCAGCCGCAGCGCGTCGACGACGTCGAGCCCGTGGCGCTGATCGGCGACGTGCATCTCCGCGAAGACGGCGAGCTGCGCCGGCGTCAGCCAGGCCGCGACGGCGTGGCGCTCTCGCTCGGTGACTCGTGCGAGGAGATGTCTCTTCGTCTGCCGGATCTTTGCCACCCACCAGGAGGTGGAGCCCGGCCTCATCGCCCGGTGAGCAGGCTGTACAGAGGGTCGATGATCGCGCCGATCACGGTGCCAAGAACGCTCACGCCCCCGAAGAAGGGCACGATCAGGATGAGCAGCAGGTAGAAGCCGTACTGCTCGAGGACCGGCCTGACCTGCCAGGCGGTGCGCGGGTTCAGGAACGCGAACAGCACCTTCGACCCGTCCAGCGGCGGGATCGGGATGAAGTTGAAGATCATCAGCAGCAGGTTGATGTAGATGAACAGCGACAGGAAGCGCGAGAGCATCGCGACGTCCATGCCGCTGGCGTCGATGTAGCGAAGCGGGATGGACGCGGCGATCGCGAGGACGACGTTCGAGAGCGGGCCGGCCGCCGACACGATCGCCTCGCCCCACCGCCCGCCGCGGAGGTTGCGCGGATTGACCGGCGTCGGCTTCGCCCACCCGAACGCGAACGGGGAGAGCAGCACGGAGATCACGAGGAGTAGACCGCCGGCGGGATCGAAGTGGGCGCGCGGATTGAGTGTCAGGCGGCCCATGAGCTTGGCGGTGCCGTCGCCGAGCCGGTAGGCGGCCAGCGCGTGCGCGAACTCGTGGATCGGGAACGCCACGCCGAGGAAGACGACGATCACGGCGGCCTTGACGAGGAGCTC
>JANLSG010000130.1:0-3804 GCA_031362295.1 Chloroflexota bacterium | reverse complement strand
GATCACGCGCCACCTCGCAAGGCCCCGGGAGTATACCAGCGACCTCCCGAGACACACACGGGATCAGGGCGCCGGGATGTCGACGGTGGTCGTGTTCGATGGCGTTCCTCCATCAAGTCCAGTGACGGTCAGAGTGACCGTCGCGGTGAATGGCCCGGGACTGCTGTACGTCCAGGTAACCGAGGTGAAGCCGGGGCCGCCAAAGTCGAATGTTCCGGCTCCCCCCATGTCCCAGACCTCAGAGCCGGCCTGAATGTTTGTCGACGCCGCGCTGTTGCACGTCACTGTTTGGCCGATCGGAAGATCGCATGAGACCACGGGGTTCCCGCTGGGCGTCGGGGTTGGCGGAGCCGAAGGCGGCACTGAAGGCGGGACAGAAGGGCCGGCCGACGGCTTGGCGCTGGGTTTCGCGGAAGGCTTCGGCGATCCCGATGGCGCCGGCGACGGGGATGGCGATGGCGTCGGCGGCCCGAGGGTAATCACGGGGATCGGTGTCGGGGTCGCGTCGACGCCGAGGCTCGGGTCGATGATCGGGCCGAGGGTCTCGCCCGGCGCGAGCGTGACGCCCGGGGGCAGGGAACGGAGGATGATGGGGCTCGGGATCGAGGAATCGGAGGGCGGGCCGTTGGTGCCCGGCAGGAACGTCTGGATCCCCAGCAACGCGATCACCATGAAGATCAGGATCGACGCCGAATCGCGCCACAGAACCCGGCGCGGATCCACGGGCGGATATGGCAACGGCCGCGGGTCGGATCGTTGGACCACCTCGGTGGGAGCGGCCTCTGGACCGAGATTCGGTTCGGGACCGGCCTCGGATTGCCCAGGCGGGTCGGGTGTCAACCCGTTGTCGTCGTTCGCCATCGGCGTGGCCGCACGAGCGGCAGGAGGAGGAACGGCAACGGGCTCGCCGGCGAGGGTGGGATCTCCGTATAGGTATATGTGCAGCTCACGGTCTGATTCAGGGCAAGGCCGGCACTCGAGCAGGTGCCGCTCCCAGCATCAATGGCGTAGCCGGCAATCGGCGAACTCTCGACGATTTCGAAGTTGGCGTTCGCGTCCAATGTCACGGCGGTGAGCCCGAATGACGTAATCGAGGCCGGGCTAGGCCCGGCCGTGCCGATGATCGACAGGTTCGGATTGTCGGCAGGTTGAGTCGGGGAGAAGTTGACCGTTACGTTCAGATGCGCCGGGAGGTCGTCGCGCGTGATCGTGCACGTGACCGTGGTCCCGGCCGGCAGACCGACGCCGGGATCACGCTGGCAGCCGCCGCTCGCCCAGTCGCTGTAGCCGGGGACGGCGAGGTTGTCGCTGACGGAATAGCCCTTGCCGGACTTGATCGTCACGGGCGTTCCGGTCTCGCTGCCGGGGAAGTTGTTCGGGCTGACCGCCGAGCCCACCTCGCCGGTGATCTTCATCGTCCAGGCGGGCGCCGCCGCGACGCCGCCGTTGTCGTTCACGACATGCATTTTTACTATGACGATGGCGGTCTGCGGTTGGGTCGGACCGGGCGTCGGGGGGGTCGGGGTCGTCGGCACGGTCGTTGGCCGTGGCGTGACCTTCGGGGTCGGCTTCGGCGTCTGGCCGGGTGCGAGCGTCGGGGTCGGTGGCGGCTCCGTCGGCTCGGCAGTGGGCTCCACGAGCGCCGTCGGCAGCACCGTCCCGGGCGGAAGCGTGATGACCGGGACGATCGTCGCGGCGCCCGGTGTCTGGCCGTTCGAGGTCGCCGGAATCGACGCGGCGACCGCCTGCGTTCCGCTGGGGGCGTTCGTGGAGCTCGGGCTCAGCGGACCGTCGGGCAGGAACACACGGACCGCGACGAGCCCGACGATGACGAGCCCGATCAGGAGCAGCGAATCGCGTGCGACCGTGCGCTCCCGGCGTCGAGGCCCCCGGGGGACGCGGGGCGCCCGCTCAACCGGACCACGGGGCGCCGCGCCGCCGCGAACGTCGACGCGTCGTTCGACTTCCTCGTTGGAGAGCTCGGGAACGTCGTCGAAGCCCTTGGGCCGCGGCCGCGGCCTGGGGCGCGGCGGCTTCTGGCCGCTCACGAGGCAGCGCCGTTCGCGTCACGGCGCAGGACGAATGCCACCACCCCGAAGCCCACCAGGGCCACGACGAAGGCGAGGACACCCGTTGCGCTGGAGACGAGCAGTGACATCAGTCCTAGCGTTGCGCAGACGACGTAGATGAGCAAGACCGTGGAACGGTGCGAAAGTCCCAGATCGAGCAGTCGATGGTGGATGTGGCCACGATCGGGGCTGAACGGGGACCGTCCCGACGACAAGCGTCGCACGATCACCCAGAACGTGTCGATGATCGGAACGGCGAGGACGAGGAGCGCGACCACGACCTTCGCCGAGCCGAGGATCGCGAGGACCGCGAGCACGTAGCCCAGGAACATCACGCCTGCCGAGCCCTGGAAGATCACCGCCGGGTGGAAGTTCCAGCGCAGGAACCCCAGGAGCCCGCCGGCGAGCACGAAGCACAGGATCGCGACAAGCGGCTGGTTCACCTGGTCGGTGAGGCTCAGCAGGCCGAGGGTGACCGCGGCGATGAGCGCGATGCCGGTGGACAGGCCGTCGAGCCCGTCGATGAAGTTCAGGCTGTTGATCATGCCCACGACCCAGACCACGGTGAACGCGACGCCGATGGGCAGCGCGAACCGGATGATGCCCGGGCCGAACGGGTCGCCGATCAGGGCGACGACGATGCCCGTGGCGGCCGCCACGCCCGCGAGCGCAAGCTGGCCCAGGAACTGCCAGCGGGCGCGCAGGTCGTAGCGATCGTCCAGGACGCCGATGACGACCGCGAGGATGCCGCCGCCGAACAGGCCGACGAGGTTCAGCGGATCGATGCCGCGTAGGCCCGGCATGCCCGGTACTGCGCCGCCGAACAGCACGAGCCCGCCGCCCACGACCATGAAAGCGATGGCCGCCGCGATTCCCCCGCCGCGCGGGAGTGGCGCGCCGTGCGTCCGACGCTCATCCGGGTGATCGAGGATGTGCAGGCGGTCCACGATGCGGCGGACCCACGGCGTCGCAAACAGCGCGACGAGCGCCGCCGCGATGAACGCCCCGATGACGATGGGCAGGGCGGTACCCGCGTTGTCCGCGAAGGTCACCCGGCGTCCTCGACGGCCTCGGCGAACAGGCCCGGGACCGGGAAGCGGCCGGCGATATCGGCGGCCTCGGCGCGCAGGCGGGCACTCGCTGCCGGGTCGTCGCGGCGGGCGATGGCATCCGTGATGATCCGGGCGATCGCGCGCATCTCGTCCGGCCCAAAGCCGCGGGTGGTGGTCGCGGGCGTGCCCAGCCGGATCCCGGAGGCGGTATTGGGCGGCAGCGGATCGAACGGGATCGCGTTCTTGTTGACGGTCAGCCCGACCTCGTCGAGGAGCGCCTCGGCCTCCTTGCCGGTGACGCCGAGCGGCGTCACGTCGACGAGCATCAGGTGGTTGTCCGTGCCGCCGGAGACGATCCGCGCACCGCGCTCGGCGAGGGCCTCGGCCAGCACGGACGCGTTCTCGACGGTGCGCTGCTGATCGCGCCGGAACTGCTCGCCCGCGGCGAGGAGGAGCGCGACCGCCTTGCCCGCCACGACGTGCATGAGCGGCCCGCCCTGCACGCCCGGGAACACGGACTTGTCGATCTGGGCGCCGAGCGTCGTCTTGACCGACGGGAAATCGGCGCGATTGACCGCTTCCGGCAATTCCTCGCGGCTGAAGATCAGGCCGCCGCGGCCGCCGCGCAGCGTCTTGTGCGTGGTCGTGGTGACGATGTCCGCGTGCGGGAACGGGCTCGGATG
>JANLSG010000083.1:0-1826 GCA_031362295.1 Chloroflexota bacterium | reverse complement strand
GGAGGTGCTAACGGAATGAGCTCCGTTCGAGTGTCTGGTGGATCGTGAGCGCTGCCGCGGTCTGGATCACGGCCAGCCAGAGCTCGGGGCGGCGTTCCCAGCGTGTCGCGACGCGGCGCCAGTTCTTGAGCCAGCTGTGGGTGCGTTCGATCTGCCAGCGGTTGCGGCCGAGCGGGTCTGGTGCTCGGGGTTGGCGGCGGCGGCCGCGGTAGACGAGCTTGCTCCCGGGCGCGATCGGGTCGCCGCTTCGGCGGCGTCTGCTGATCATCGGCTCGACCCCGTGCGCTTGCAGCTGCTGGCGGATTTGTTCGCCGTCGTAGCCACGGTCGGCCCACAGTTGCGCGGGCCTGATTCCGCGCGCGAGCAGCTCTTCCACAAGCGGGAGCAGGTGCCGTCGTTCGTTCTCGTTGCCGGCGCTGATCCTGATCGCGAACGGCGCCCCGTTGGCGTCGACTGCTAGGTGGATCCGGCTCCCAGCGCGGCCCCGCTGCGAACGCGCGACCAGGGAGCCCCCCTTTTCGCGTCCACCAAAGACGCGTCCACCAGCGCCCGCGACCAATCGACTAACCCCTCCTCGGCGAGCAGCTGATGCATCCGCGCAAGCAGCTTCTCCCACACCCCCGCCCTGCGCCACTCGTGAAAGCGCCGCCAACACGTCTGCCCGGTCGGCCACCCCTCAGCCGCAGGGAGTTCCGCCCACGGAACCGCGTACCGCAACACGTACAGGATCCCTTCCAGACAGGCCCTGTCGTCGTGCCGCTTCCGGCCCGGATAGCGGTAACGCCGCTCGACCTTCGGAAGCAGCGGCTCCACCTCCGCCCACAACCGATCGGAAACCCGCCACGGATTCGCTCTCGCTGCCACCACGCCCCTCCACTTCAACGATGACAGCAGACGGATTCGCTACCCAGCCCCGGGTCCCTTCATTCCGTTAGCACCTCCGGGCACCGGCACGTCCTCGAGGTAGCCCTCACGCCCTTCGTACGACTGCTGCACGTCGGCGACTGCCGCCGCGAATGCCTCGCCGTCGCCGGCTGCAAGCGCGCGCAGCGCCGCCGCGACATCCGCGGGGAACGGATCCGCAAGCGTCACCGCGACACCCGCCGCCTCCGCATCGCGCCCGAGCACGAGTAGCGCAAGCGTCCCGGCATAGCGTCCGATCGGCGACTCTGCCTCGACCGCGCCGGCGTCGAGCGCCCACTCCGCCGCCGCGCTCGCGTCATCACCCGCGATGAGGAGCGCCTTCATCGCCGCGATCGGCCGGCCCCACGCGTCGGGCGGCGCGCCGGCGTCCCAGCTTTCGCGATAGCGCACCGCCGCCCGCCGGAGCCAGTCGGTCGCGCCCGAACGGTCGCCGAGCATCAGCCGGCACAACCCGGCCGCCCACGCCGCATTCGCGAGCTGGACGAGTTGCCGGTCGTCGAGCGAACGCCCCTCCCCCGCGCCGTACCGCGCGGCCGACTGCTCGTACTTCTCGCGCCAGTCCATCCCGGGAGATTAGGCTCACGGCATGGCGAACGACGACTGGCGGATCACGATCGACGTGGAGGAGTCGGAAGCCGGGGGCATCCTCGACCGGCTCGCGAGCGAACTGGGCGGCGAAGCGCGCGAACTCGCAGCCGACCTGAAGCAGCGCCGCCTCTCGGTCTCGCGCGACGGCGAGACGATCTTCATCTACTCCGGCTCGCGGGCCGACGCCGAGAAGGCGCGCGCCATCGTCGAGGTCGAGCTGCGCGAGAACGACATCGAGGCGCACACGAGCAAGGTCGAGCACTGGCTCGACGCCGAGGAGCGCTGGGACGACGAGCCGCCGGGCGAGACGTGGG
>JANLSG010000038.1:0-4903 GCA_031362295.1 Chloroflexota bacterium | reverse complement strand
AAACGGATCGTCCTGATCTCCGACGGCAACGACACCACCGGGCGCGGGCAGCGCGAGGCGGCCCTCGCAGCCGCTCGCGGCATCCAGGTAGAGACCCGGGTCATCGGGCTGGTGGATCGCGAGGAGGTCCTGGTCGAGCGGCTCACGACCCCGTCGACCGCCAGGCTCGGTGAAGAGATCGAGGCGATCGCCGACATCAACTCCAGCGTCGCCCAGACCGCGACCGTGCGCCTGTACGCCGACGGGACCCTCGTCGCGACCGAGCGAGTGGAGTTGAAGGCGGGCGCGAATCGCGTCGTCTTCCGCGTCAAGCCGAGCGAGGCCGGGTTCCACACGTTCCGCGCGGTCGTGGAGGCCGCGGGCGACACGTTCAGCCAGAACGATCGCGCCGACTCCAACACGATCGTGAAGGGAGAGCCGCGGATCCTCGTGCTCGCGGGCGATCAGACGGTCGCGGAGGAGCTGGTCACCGCGCTGAAGGCCGAGGGCCAGAACGTCGATTCGATCATCCCCGAGGCGCTCCCGACGGACTTCGCCAGTCTGCTCAGCTACGACAGCGTGGTCGTCGTCGACGTCCCGCGCCTGCGCCTCAACGACAAGCAGCTCGAGACGCTCCAGACGTATGTCCGCGATCTGGGACGCGGGCTGGTCATGGTGGGTGGCCCGCGCGCGTACGGGGCCGGCGGCTACACGAAGACGCCGATGGAGGAGGCGCTGCCGGTCGACATGGGCGTGCGCAACCGGCAGAAGGAGCCGGACATCGCGCTGGTGATCGTCATCGACAAGTCCGGCTCGATGGACGCCTGCCACTGCAACACCTTCGGCGGCGGGGGCGGCGGCGGGCAGCTCGGCGGCGTACGCAAGGTGGACATCGGCAAGGAGGCGATCCTGCGCGCCGCGGCGGCGCTGACGGCTCGCGACGAGCTCGGCGTGGTCGCCTTCGACGATTCGGCGCATTGGGTGGTGCAGACGCGGCCGCTCGGCAACATCGGCGATCTCCAGGGCGACATCGCGGGAATCGCGCCGCTGGGGACCACGAACATCTTCGCGGGCCTGGACCAGGCGGTCGGCTCGCTCGAGAAGGTCAGCGCGACGCGCCGGCACATCATCCTGCTCACCGACGGCTGGTCCACGTCCGGCCAGTACGACGCGATCATCGCCCGCATGAAGGCGGCGGGAATCACGCTGTCCACCGTCGGCGCGGGCGGTGGCGCGAACCCATTCCTGGAGCAACTGGCGAAGCAGGGCGGCGGGCGCTTCTACGCCGCGGCCAATCCTGCCTCGATCCCGGATATCTTCCTCAAGGAGACGCAGCAGGTCGCCGGCCAGCAGATCGTCGAGGAGAAGTTCTTCCCGATCCAGACGAGCAACTCGCCGATCCTGCGCGGCCTCGATGCAGGCTTCCCGCAGCTCCTCGGCTACAACGGGACGACCATCAAGTCCGCCGCGCAACTGGTGCTCGTGTCGCCGCGCGACGATCCCCTCCTCGCCCAGTGGCAGTACGGGCTGGGCCGGTCCGTCGCGTGGACCTCCGACTCGACCGGCCGCTGGGCCAAGAACTGGGTCTCCTGGTCAGGGTTCACCAAGTTCTTCAGCCAGCTCGTCGCCTGGACCTTCCCTGGCGAGGAGACCGGCGGCATCGAGGCGACCTTCGAGACGCTCGGCGGCCAGACTCGGCTGCACATCGAGAGCGTGGAGAGCGACGGCTCGCCGCGCGACTTCTACCGAACGATGGCCGTGGTGGTCGGGCCGGATCTCGTGCCCCGAGAGGTCGTGCTGGACCAGGTCGCGCCGGGCGTCTACGAGAAGGACCTGGGCGAGATCGAGTCCGGCGCGTACGCGGTCCGGATCAGCCAGACGCGACCGGGCGCGGCGGCGCTGGGCCGGACGGTGGGGCTCGTGGAGCCGGTCGCCGCCGAGTACCGGCTGCTGGGCGTCAACCTGCCGTTCCTGGCCGCGCTGCGGGCCGCGACCGGCGGAAAGGAGATCACGCTGCCGACGGATCCGTGGATCCACGACCTGCGCCTCACCTCGTCGTTCACCGAGCTGTGGCCGTGGCTGCTGATCCTTGCGCTCCTGCTCTGGCCGCTGGACGTCGCCCTCCGGCGTGTGTCGCTCGGGCGGCGCGAGCTGGTGGATGCGCGGGCATGGGTCGGGCGGCGCTGGCGTCTGCGTGGCGCGGCGGCGCCGCGGACCACGGCGTCCGAAGGGATGCTCGCGTCGCGGGAGCGAGCCGCTGGCGGGGCCGCGCGAGCCGCGCTGCTGCGCCCTGCGGACGCTCCCCGGGTCGCCCCCACCGACGCCACGACGGCTCCGGCAGCGCCGGCTGCCGTCGAGCGCCCGCAACCACCCGTGCCGGCAATCAGGGTGGTGGCACCCGCCTCGGAACCCGCGATGCCTGGGGAATCGAAGGCCGAGGAGCCCGATACGATGGCCAGGTTGCGTGAGGCCAAGCGGCGGGCGCGCGGCGGCTCAGGTAGCACGGAGGGCCGGCCATGACGATGGAAGCGGGTGAGCTCGGCGTCGGGCAGGTCGAGTTCGACGCCGGACCGGACCACGTGATCGTGCTCTACCAGCCTGCCGACCTGAGCACCGAGATCGACCCGGTCGCCATCTTCACCCACATCGCCGCTGATGCGACCGAACGCGCGGCCGCGGGACTGCGAATCCTGTCGATGACCACGATGCCGCTTCGACACGGCGGGCTGTGGGCCGGTGCCGAGGGCAGCGGGTATCAGACGAAGACGTCGGTGGCGGTCGTGTACGAGCGCTGGCCCGGCGTTTCGAGCTGAGCCGGGGGTTGCGCTACCGTGCCGTGGTGAGCGGCACGCCCCAAGTCCTGTGGTCCCCGCCCCACATCGTCCTCGAGCGTTCCCGCATGGGTCGGTACATCGCGTGGCTGGCGTCGAAGCGTGCGCTGCGCTTCGACGGGTATGACGAGCTGTGGCGCTGGTCCGTCGACGAGCCGGGCGCCTTCTGGCAGTCGATCGCCGACTTCTTCAGCGTGCGTTGGCACGGGGCGCCGACGGGCGCGCTCCCCGAGGTGCGGATGCCGGGCGCGGATTGGTTCCCCGGCGGCACCCTGAACTACGCGGAGCAGGCGCTCCGCTTGCCGGGCCGCGGGCCGGACGACGTGGTGGTGATCGGCAGATCGCAGACGCGCGGGCCTTCGGAAATGACCGCCGCGGAGCTTCGGGATGCCGTTGCACGCTGCCGCACGGGCCTCGCGCGCCTCGGCGTCCGACGCGGCGATCGCGTCGCCGCGTTCCTGCCCAATATCCCCGAGACCATCGTGGCGCTCCTGGCGACGGCGAGCCTCGGTGCGATCTGGTCGTCGTGCGCGCCGGAGTTCGGGCTCCGCGCGGTCATCGATCGGTTCGGCCAGATTGAGCCGCGCGCGCTCATCACGATCGACGGCTATCGCTACGGCGACAAGGCCATCGATCGCCGGGCCGAAATCGCGGAGATCCGTGCCGCGCTCCCGAGCCTCGTGGCGACGGTGGTGCTCCCCTACCTCGACCCGGACGGGGCGCCCCAGATCCCGGGCGCGGTGACCTGGGAGCAACTGCTCTCGGAAGCGGCCGAGCCTGCGTTTGAGCCCGTCCCGTTCGCCCACCCGCTGTACATCCTCTATTCGTCGGGCACCACCGGCCTCCCGAAGCCGATCGTCCACGGCCACGGCGGCATCACCCTCGAGCATCTCAAGGCGCTCGGGCTGCACACAGACCTCGGTCCCGAGGACCGGTTCTGCTGGTTCACGACGACCGGCTGGATGATGTGGAACTACCTCGTTTCGGGGCTGCTCGTCGGGTCGACCGTGGTCACGTTCGACGGCAATCCGGCCTGGCCGGACATCTCCGCGCTGTGGCAACTCGCCGAGCAGACGCGGACGACCTACCTCGGCACCAGCGCGCCGTACCTCATGGCCTGCCGCAAGGCCGGGCTGACACCGGGGCGGGACCTGGACCTGAGCGCGTTTCGCGGGGTCGGCTCCACGGGTTCGCCCCTGCCGGCGACCGGGTTCGAATGGGTCCACGATGCGGTGTCGGACGCGATCCCGGTCGGGTCGCTGAGCGGCGGCACGGACATGTGCACCGGTTTCCTGGGCCCGAGCCCGCTCGTACCCGTCTGGTCCGGCGAGATCAGTTGCCGGATGCTCGGCGCGCGAGTGGAGGCGTACGACGAGAACGCTCGATCCGTCCTCGGGCGCGAGGGCGAGCTCGTGATCACCGCGCCGATGCCCTCGATGCCCGTTGGGCTGTGGGGTGACGACGACGGCTCGCGGCTACGCGAGGCGTATTTCGCGACCTACCCCGGCGTCTGGCGCCACGGCGACTGGCTGACCATCACGGAGCGCGGTTCGTGCATTGTCACCGGGCGCAGCGACGCCACGTTGAAACGCGGCGGCGTGCGGATTGGCACGGCCGAGTTCTACGGGATCGTGGAGGCGCTACCGGAGATCGCGGACAGCCTCGTGGTCCACCTCGAGGATGCGGCTGGCGACGGCCCGGGCGAGTTGCTGCTGTTCGTGGTGGCCCGGGATGGCATCGAGGTCGACGACCTGCTCCGCCGGCGAATCGGCGCGGCGCTCCGGGAGGAGCTCTCGCCGCGCCACGTCCCCGACTCGATCATCGCGGTCGCCGCGGTGCCGAGAACGCTGTCCGGCAAGAAGCTGGAGGTTCCCGTGAAGCGGATCCTGCTCGGCGCGCCGCCGGATACCGCTGCGTCCAGGGACGCCCTCGCGGACCCCGCGTCCCTGCTTGCGTTCGAGGCGCTCGCGGAGGAGCGGGCGCAACGGAGGTCCGTGACGTGATCGGCCGCCGTGCCGCTACCGCTGCGGTCCTCGCGCTGGCGCTGGCAATGCTCCTGGCGGGTTGCGCCGGGCTCCTCGAATCGCCGCCGG
>JANLSG010000335.1:0-18029 GCA_031362295.1 Chloroflexota bacterium | reverse complement strand
CTTCAGCGCAATGCGACGATCGAGTGCCTGGACGTCGCGGATCCGTGCCTCGGCTTCAACGCCGATCCTGACGCCATCGATCCTGATCAACCCGTCCCATGCGCGCAGGTCCCCCGGGATAGGCAGCGGAACCTCGGTGTGCATGGGGACCTTCGGCGGCAGTTCACGGCGGAGTCGTTCGAGGAGGGCAAGCTGGCCGGCATCGAGTGCGGGGTCACCGCCCGGCACTGCCTTGACGATCAGGCGAAGCCCAACTGCTGCACATGCCCGCGCGGCCTGGTCGAGCGTCAGCTCGTCGAGCTCCGCGCGCTCAATCCGACCAAACTGCGCGTGGGACATCGAGACGCGCCGACCGGCATCGCGTTGGCTTGTCCCTGACGAGAGCCGGGCACTCCTGATTTCGCGACTGAGCTCGATCTCGTCTCGACGGACCGCCGCTCGCGCATTGGTCAGGAGGCTTATCCGACTTGCCATGTCCCCCCATCCTGAACGGGAGCGATTGGCAGCCGCTTACCCGGAGTTGGAACGCGCAGCGAGCGGTGCGACGAGCGACCTCTCCGGCCGCCGCCAATCGAGGCCCCTCCCTTCGTCGCATCGCTCGCTCAGCGTTCCACATCACCAAGAAAGAGGTATCGAAGGCGGCTCGCGCGGCCTTTCCATCGTCGCACCGCTCTCCCAGCGTTCCAAGTGCGGGGAACGCGCCCGAGGAACGCGCCCGGGGAACGAGCCCGGGGAACGCGCCCGGGGAACGAGCCCGGGGAACGAGCCCGGGGAACGAGCCCGGGGAACGCGCCCGGGCCTTCGTCAGTGCTCGGTGACGCCCGTGAAGGTCCAGGCGTCGATGCGGAGTGCGGGGACCACCGCGGCGCCGAGGAAGCCCCGGATGGCCTTCCGCTCGCGGCTCACGGCGCTGACGCCCGCCAGCGCGTCGAGGTAGGACTGCGTGTAGCGAAGGTTGCGCACCGGGCCAACGATCTTCCCACCCTCGACGAGGAACGTGCCGTCGCGGGTCATGCCCGTGATGATCGCCAGCTTCGGGTGCACCACGTTCGTGTAGTGGAAGCGGGTCACCAACAGGCCGCGATCGATGCCGCCGATGAGCTCCTCCCGTGACACCGTACCCGCCGACATGACGGCATTCAGCGGGAACGGGCCATACGGGTTCGGCGCCGGCAGGCCATGGCCGGTGGATGGGTGGCCGCTGCGCGCCGCCGTCTGGCTGTCGTATACGACGTCCCGGCACACGCCGGCCTCGACCAGGGTGACGCGCTGCTTCGGCACGCCCTCGTAGTCGAAGGCCATGCGCAGCCCGTTTGGATCCGCGCCGTCGTCGACGATGGTGACGAGGTCCGAGCCGATCCGGCGGCCGGGCTCGGCGAACGAGCGGCCCTCCTGGACGGACAGTGCGTTGAAGCCGAGGTAGCCGAGCTGGTCCGTGATGTCGACGACCGCGTACTCCTCGAGGACCACGGGGTAGTCGCCGGCGGCGATCGAGACGGCGTTGTCGCTCGCCCGGGCCTTGGCCGCGGCCTCCCGACCGATACCCGCTGCATCGATCGTGGTCGCGTCCATGCTCACGGCTTCGGCGTAGCCGGTGCCTCCGTCGGGCGACATGTGGACGGTGAGCAGCTGCGACGAGCTGCGGCGTTCCGCGGCTCGGATGCCTCGTGAGTTCGCGACCGCCACCGCTTCGGCGTCCGTGGAGAACGCGCCGTACGCCATGACGCCGGCGGCGTCGGCAGCTGCGATGACCGCCCGGACGCCCTCCGCGCGGAACTCCGGCGTGGCGTTCGCGGTGCCCGCCGACCACGCGAGCGCCGAGCCGTTGGTCGTCACCTGGGCACCCCTGGACGCGGCAGCACGAGCGGCTGGATCCAGCCCGGTCGCCGTTGACACGGCAGTCCCGTCAGGGCCCGGCAGGCCGGACCAATCCTCGAGCTCCTCGCAGCTCCGCGCGATCGCCGCCGCACGGTGGACGAGCGTGCGGAGCCCTTCGGGGCTGGCCTGGTCGCTGGACACGACGGCGATCCTCCGGCCCACGACATAGCGCAGGTTCACGGTGAGCGATCGCTCGGCGACGTTCTGGTGGATCTCACTGTTTGCAAACCGGGTCAGTGCCGAGTCGCCGGCGCTGACCAGCACCTCGGCCTCCGTCGCCCCCAAACGGAGCGCGCGAGCGACGACGTCCTCGGCGAGCGTGAGCGCTGACTCGGGATCCTCGGCGTGCACTTGGCGTCCGAGATCCTTTCCCTCCGCTACCACTTGCCCACTCCCACCTGGACGTCCCGGAAGCGCGCGCCCGGCACGGCGTGCCCAACCCGCGCCGTCTGCGACGGCTCGCCCTTGCCGCAGTTCGGCGTGCCCAGCATCACGAAGCTCCGCTCGTCGCCGACCGCGTCGCACGAGCGCCAGAACTCGTAGGTGATGCCGGTGTACGTGCAGTTCTTGAACAGCCGGCCCTTCTTGCCGCCCTTGATCTCGTAGGCGACCTCGGTCGCGAACTGGAAGTTCAGGCGGCGGTCGTCGATGGACCAGCTCCGGTTGTTCGCGAGGTACAGCCCGTCGTCGGTGTCGGCGACGATCTCGTCGAGGCTCATGCCCGGCACCGGCAGCATGTTGATGTTGGTCATGCGGATGAGCGGGATGCGATTCCACCCGTCGGCACGCATGCCGCCGCCAGACATCCGCCCGACCCGTGGCGCCGTCTCGCGGCTGGACTGGTAGCCCACGAACTTGCCGTTCTGGATCAGCGGCACCGACTGGGCGGCGACACCCTCGTCGTCCCAGCCGAAGGTGCCAAGACCCCCGGGCGCCGTGGCGTCGGCGACGATCGTCACCAGCTCCGAGCCGTACATGAAGCCCTCATCGAGCTTGTCCGGCGTCATGAAGCTCGTGCCCGCGTACGACGCCTCCGTCCCGAACACGCGATCCAGCTCTGTGGGGTGGCCGCAGCTCTCGTGGATCTGGAGGTAGAGCATCGATGGGTCGAGGACGAGGGTCCTGCGCCCCGGAGGGCACTGTGGCGCGGACAGCAGCGCAACCGCCTCCTCGCCGACCTCCTGGGCGCGGCCCTCGAGGTCCAGGCTGCGAACGTACTCGTAGCCGCCCGCCTGGTAGCCGCCGCCGGCGTCGGGGTAGCTTCGGCGCTGGTGCTCGTTGCCCTCGATGGCGTTGGCCTCGACGGCGCTGCCGACCTGGGTGATGACTTGCTCCGTGAAGCTGCCGTCGGTCGCGGCGAAGGTCTTCCACTCGCGGTGCCCCGAGTACATCGATTCCGTGAAGGACACGCCCTTGACGCGTCCCACCGCCCGATCCGCGGCCACGAGGTCGTTGATCTTCCGCTCCAGAGGGATCTTGAACGGGTCCTCCTCGACCGGCGTCTCGAAGGTTCCCGTCGCCGGCGGGCGGGCGTCGAGCTGCACCCGGTTTCGAAGGGCGGTCGCCGACGCCTTGGCGATCCGGACAGCGAGAGCTCCGACCCGATCGGCCTCCGCGAGCTCGAGGGTGTCCGAGGCAGCGAAGCCCCACGCGCCATCGACCAGGACACGAACGCCGAAACCGTCGCTCTCGCCCATCGCGACGCCCTCGACCCTGCCGCTCTTGACCGAGATCGACTCGTCGCGGCGGCGGATGACACGCACGTCGGCGTAGGTCGCGCCCAGCTGGGACGCTGTGTCGAGGGCGCGGTCGGTCAGGTCTTTCATGTCGGGGCCGGGAGCGTAGCGCAATACACTCCGGCCGTGGCTGGCAAGTTCATCACGCTCGAAGGGCCGGAGGGGGCGGGCAAGACCGTGCTTGCCAAGCGGCTCGTCGAGGAGCTGACGCGACGGGGGCACCGGGTCCGCTCCACGCGCGAACCGGGCGGGACGCGCATTGGCGAGCGGCTCCGCGCACTACTCCTGGAGCAGGGCGGCGACCACGCCGCTCCGGTTGACCCACGCGCGGACGCCCTGCTGTTCAACGCCGCGCGGGCGCAGCTGGTCGCGGAGGTCATCCGGCCGGCGCTCGCGGCAGGCGAGGTCGTCGTCTGCGCGCGGTTCACCGACTCGACGCTGGCCTATCAGGGCTTCGGCGCCGGCCTCCCGGTCGAAGAGCTCCGCGCGATTGCGCGCGTCGCGACCGGCGGCCTCGCGCCGGACCTGACGATCCTGCTCGACGTCCCGCCCGAGATGGGGCTGGGCCGCAAGACCGCGGCGTCGCGCAATCGCTTCGAGGCGTCGTTCGACCTCGCGTTCCACCAGCGCGTGCGGGCCGGCTTCCTGCAGCTGGCCCGCGATGAGCCCGCCCGGTTCCGGGTCGTGGACTCATCGCGGCGGATCGACCAGGTCGCCCCGGACGTCATCAAGACCGCCCTCTCGATCCTCTAGCTCTCGCGGGGCTCGCTACAGCACCTGCGTCAGGGCCTGGCTCGTGAGCATGATCCCGAGAACGACGACGAGCGACGCGGTCGCGAGCTGGATGGGTGCCGCGATCCGGCGCAGGCCGGCCACGGAAGGCCGCCGTTCGATCAGCCGACGCGCATTGACGATGAGCAGCCCGATGCCGGCGAGCACGACGGCCATCCCCAGCCCGAAGCCGAGCACGAGCACGAGCCCGTACGCGACACGGCCCGCGGCAATGGAGCCGAGCAGCAGGATCAGCGCCGAGGCGGACGGCACGAGCCCGCCGGACAGCCCGAGCGCGAGAAGTCCCCGCCAGGAGATCGAGGTGTCGGCCGGCGCGTGGCTATGCGGGTGCGGGTGGCCGTGGTCATCCGATTGGCCGTGGTCGTGCGAGTGCCCGTGGTCTTGCCCGTGGTCATGCCCGTGATCGTGCGGGCGGAGTCGTCGGCCGAGGCCCATCGCGCGGAGGCGCGACCACAGCAAGGACGCCCCGATCGCGATGACCAGCGCGCCCGAGATCACGCCAAGGATCGGATAGAGGCGCTCCGGCGGCAGGATGCTCGACGCCGCAAGCGTGATCCCGGCAAGCGCGAGAACTCCTAGCGTGTGCGAGACGGTCACGGCGAGCCCAAGCCCAACGGCCTGCCGGCTGGAGCCCTTCGCGCCGACCAGGTAGGCGGCCATGATCGTCTTGCCGTGGCCCGGCGAGAGCGCGTGGATGATGCCGAGCACGAACGCGATCGCGAGCGAAACGATGACCGCGAGTGGCGTGAGGTCCTGGACATCAACGAGCGCCGCGAGGTCCTCGGCGATGCCACCCGGGACGGCAGCGACCGGACCCGGCACATGACCGGCCGGACTGCCTGCGCCTTCGCCGGCGCCGGCCAGCGGCTGGGCATCCGGCGCCGACCACGCGGCGAGTTTGGGTCCGCCGGGCGACACCGAGAGACTCACCGCTCGCGTGTCGAGGGGTTGCGCGAGCAGGTCCGTCGGGTAGGCCGACAGTCGATTGGAGATGCTCCCGGAGCCGATCGTCGCGGCGTCCGACCCGGCGACCGTCATTCCGTCGCCGAGCACGACGATCTCGCGCCAGCCGATCCGCTCGGGGAACGACCGATCCTCGAAGGACACGGTCGTGGTCGACGCGATCGGCGTGGCGAGCGCCGCCATGTACTCGCAGACGAGGCGCATCGTCGGCAGGTTGCCGGCGCCGGGCGGGAGCGACAGACCCGCCGCGACGGGCGTCGGAGTGAGCGCCCTGCCATCCACGGCGAGGCGAAGATCGGAAGCGAGCGCGGTGCAGGCGGCCTGGCGCTCGCGCTCCAGCTCGGGCGCGGAAACCACGCCGTCGCCATCGACGTCGAGCCGCTGGCTCTCCTGGAACGCAGGAATCTCCGCGCGGTCGATGACGACGTCCAGCGAGATCGCCGACGGCGCGATTCGCACCGCTGCGAAGTGGTTGATGGTGAAGTTGCCCAGCGGGTGCGCGAGCGCGATGGCCGGGACGAGCAGGGTCAGAGCCGCGGCGGCAACGATTCCGGCAACCCGACGGACGGTGCCGCCGCGGACGAAGTCCGTCATCGGATCGCCGCCAACGACACCGTCGCGCGCGCCGCCGCCTCGGGATCGAGGGCGCCCCGGATCGCCAGTGCGTCCGTCAGGAGCACCCGGGCCGCGGCGGAGTCACCAAGGGCGAGCTTGATCTCACCCGCGTGGTACAGGAGCAGCGCATCGCGTGTCCCGAAGGCGAGCGCGCTCGCCATCGCAGCATCCGCGTCCGCGGCACGGTTGTTCGCGAGCAGCGCCCACGCATAGGCGTCGTAGCCGTACACGTCCTTGCGCTGGCCGAGCTCCTGTTCCGCAAGGACGAGTGACTCCGCCACGTCGCGGTCGTGATTCACTAAGAACAGCACCAGCTGGCGGTTGTAGACCTGCTCGTTGGCCTCGGCCAGGTGGCCGATTGCCTCGACCGTCGCGTACTGGTCGGCCGCGAGCTTCGCGTCGCCGCGGAGCGCGTACAGGTCGCCGAGCGCCGTCAGCGCGTCAGGCTGCGGGGCGATGGCGATCGCCCGCTGGTAGCTGGCTATCGCCGCGTCGGCCTGCCCGAGGGCGGCCTGCGCTCTGGCTTCGCCCGCGAAGACGAGGTAGCTCTCCGGCCACGCAGTGCGCGCCTGCTGGAACCAGGTCAACGCCGCGTCCGGCGAGCCCGTGCTGATGGCGGTCACGCCCGCGAGGTAGGCGTACCAGCCGAGGCTCGCACCGGTCTGGCCTGCCGCGGTCGCTTCGTCCCATGCCCGCTGGGCGAGGGCGATCGCGGACGCCGTGTCGCCCTGGATGAATCTGAGGCGGGAGAGGCGAGCGGTCACTGCGGGACCGGGCGCCTGGGTCTCGAGCTCCTGGAATGCCGCAGCAGCGCCGCTGATGTCACCCAGCTCGAGCTTCGCATCGCCGGCCGTGGCGAGGGCCTGGAGGATAGTCGGGTCCTTCTGCAGGATCGCCTGCGCTGCCGCGAGCGCCCCGGGGAAGTCGTGGAGGGTCTGCAGGAGCCGTGCCTGGAGCACCTGGGCCGGGAGGTGGTCGGGGAGCGCCTCGAGCGCCTGCCCGACGGCCACTTGCGCCCGGCTGTAGTCGCCGATGTCGCCGGTCAGGCGGCCGCGTGCGTCGTACAGGGTCGCGACGTTCGTGGCCGACAGGAAGTCCTTGCTGTTCCGCGCGAGGTTCGCAGTCCACGCCTTCAGCGCGCGGTCGACTGCATCGGTTGAGGCTGCGGCTCCAGTGGGTGCGCCGCCCGGGCCGGCAAGGGGCACCTGTTCGGCGCTGAAGACCGGGGCAACCGGCTGGGCGACGGACGCCGGTCGGAGGGTGTTCACCGCGTACGAGCCGGCGACGATCGCGATGGAGGCAGCGACAATGAGCATCGGCCGGATCCTGCGAAGTCTGGGTCGGGGCAGTCGGGGCGCGGCAAGGGCGGTCATGGTGCTTGGCTCGTGTCCTCAATCAGGGGTAGGGCAGAAGCTGGAGTGCCCCTGCGGGGAGGCCGGGGACCGGCGCTCCCCCAGGGGCGTGGGCGTCAGTTCGGGACGCCGAGGTACGGGAACGCGGACAGGTAGGTGTGCCCGCTGGCATCGGCGTTGTCGCTGGTGACGCAGTTGTTCGTTGTTACGGCGAGCTCCGCATCGATGACGTCATCCGCGAGGGCGCGGCCGTTGAAGACCGTCCCGTCCGCCGTGGAGCCGACCTGGTAGGTCAGCATGTCCGGCAGAAGGATGTTCGTGATCGCCTCGGCGGTTGCGTCGTCGTAGTCGTCGCAGCCGGTACCGAGCAGCGCGTTGATGTTCATGAGAGTCGCCTTGACATTGCCGTGGAACGGCAGCGAGGACGAGTTCTGCTGCGAGGGCGGCGTGGTGTTGAACAGGTTCTTCTGCGTGCCGGTGCTCGGCCCGCCGACGTACTTGTTGTTGAACACCGTGCTGATGGCCGGACGACCCATCTGGTCGGCCTTGTGCCAGGAGCCGCTCTCCCAATAGGAGGTGGTGCCCCAGACGCCGATGTTCGCCGCGCCGATCGAATCGTTCGGCACCTCGATGACCATGGCGTTCGTGTTCAGCGGGGCGAAGAAGTCGCCGCCGGTCCCGAGCTGCGTGCTGCCGACACCGAGCACGGTGCCGAGGAAGCCGAGCAGGTCGAAGAAGAACGGATCCGCCCGGACGCCGGCGAAGACCTTCGCGCCGTCCTTCGCGGTGCCGATCCCGTTGCCACCCGTGGAGCCAGAGCCGACGACGAGGCCCGTCTTCAGGGTCAAGGCATTCTTGCCGGTGTAGCGGGTTACGGTGTAGCTCTGAGCACCGTCGCCGTTAGCGGCGCCAAAGCGCCAGACGAACGCCAGATCCTGGACGGCGTCGCCGGTGCGATCGACATTGATCATGTACCGGACGTTCGTGCCGAAGTAGGTGAACGGGTCAACCGACGGCACGTTGACCGCCGGATTGGTCGTCATCGCGAACGTGGTCCTGGTCCGGGCCGCATTGTTGAAGACGTAGACGTCGTTGATATCCCGATCCCCGCGGGTCGAGAGAAGGTCGACGCTCGAGCCAATCGACGTGCGGCCGAGGGCTGGAGCATCGAGGTGGTCCGCACCGGCGGCAAGCAGTGGAGCTCCGCCGAGGACGAGGGTGAGGCCGGCGACCGCAAGGAGCGCGCCGCCACGAAGAGAGGGCCGTTGCATCGATTTCCTCCAGGCCCAACCTCGTCCTTGCGCCGGACCGACGCGTCCTGGTCCGGCACGCAGCGTAGGTTGGTGTATCCGTCGAACGGGGCACTGGTGCCCGTCCTCGGCCCTGTTACGCGACGCCACCGGCGGCGGATCAATCCGGCCTCCGGATTTGGCGCCGGCATCCCCTCGCTACACTCCGGCCGTGCGGAAGGGATCGAGCACCCAGATTGAACCGATGGCGGCCGTCCTGCGAAGGAACCAGTGAGCGGGCCCGAGATCGTGGCGCGCGGCGGACCCGGACCCAATGCAGACCGGACCGATCAGGAGACCATGGAACGCCTTGCGAATGGCGATCTCGGGGCGCTCGATCGGCTATATGAGCACTACGGAGCCATGAGCTACTCGATCGCGTACCGCATCACCGGCAACAGCGCGGCTGCTGAAGACGTCGTCCAGGAGGCATTCCTGGGCGCGTGGCGCAACGCCGCCCGCTACGCCGATGCCCGCGGGACGGTGCGCACGTGGCTCCTGTCGATCGTCCACCACCGGGCGATCGATGCCGTCCGTCGGCGACGCCCGACGATCGAGCTGCCGGAGATCGATACCGGCCTGCCGGCAGGCCTGACCATGCCCGACACGTGGGACGAGGTCGCCGAGGGTCTTGACCGCGACGCGATCCAGGTCGCGCTCGCGCGCATCTCCGACGTCCAACGCGAGGCGATCGAGCTCGCGTACTTCAGCGGCCTCACGCAAACGGAGATCGCGGAGCGCACCGGGGTGCCGCTCGGGACGGTGAAGGGCCGGCTGCGCCTCGGCCTCCAGGGCCTGCGCGCCGCCATGCTGGCAACGGGGGTGGACCGTGGCTGACCATCTCGTCGGCGGCCTCCACTGCGAGGATGTTGAGGATCTCGCCGCCTCGTTCGTGCTCGGCGCGCTGGAGCCCGCCGAGGCGGACGCGGTGCGCGCCCACCTGGCCGGCTGCCCGGAGGCACACGCGGAGGTCGCCGAGCTCGGCTCGGTCGTGCCCTCGCTCTTCGACACGGTCGAGGTCGTGGCCCCGCCCGCCGCGCTCCGTGAGCGAATCATGGCCGCCGCCGTGGCCGATACGCAGCGCGCAACGGACACGCAGCGAAATGCCGATACGCAGCGCGCGGCCGATACCCAGCGAGCGACCGATACGCAGCGCGTGATCGAGATCCCGCGCCTTTCCGACACCCAGCGGTCGAGCGGCGGTTCCGCGGCGTTCCGCCGGCCGTTGTGGACCGCGATCGGTCTCGCGGCAGCCCTCGCCCTCGTGGCGCTCGGGGCGTGGAACCTCCAGCTTCGTGGCCAGGTGGATCAACTCGCCGCGTATCGCAACGCAGTCGCGGCCGTCATCGATCAGGCCGCGCAGCCGGGTGCCCAGCTCGCGGTCCTTTCCCAGCCAAACGGCGCTGCGGGTCCGTCCGGCCTCGCGGCCCTCACCGGCGGGGGCACGAGTGTTTCCATGGTGATGCGCGATCTCGTGCCAACGAGCGGGACCGAGGTCTACGAGGCCTGGCTCATCGAAGGCGCGAATGCACCGGTGCCGATCGGAAGCTTTACCGTGGATGCTGGCGGAACGGCGATCTTCGCCACCTCGGCTGGGGCGCCAGCCGATGGGTCCGCGCTGACCCTCGCGCTCACTCGCGAGCCGCGCGCCGGTGCGATCACCCCGACATTGCCGATCATCGCCGCGGGAAAGGCCGCCGGGCAGTCGAGCTAGTTGCCTTCCGCGGCGCGGGAGCGGCGCCGCTGACGGGCGGCGCGGGCGCGCGCCGCCTTGGAACGCTGGGAGAGCGGTACGACGAAGCGACGCTCCGCGGGTTGACGAATTGGAGCCTTCAGCCGTCGGATGGAACGCGTGGCGTTCCAAATGGCGGCCGGCAGGCCCGAATCGTCGGCCATCCGGGTTCCTCAGCCTCCCTCGTCGGTCATACCGCTCGCTGAGCGATCCATCGCCGCGGGTTCCGCCAGATCGGTCGGCGCCGCGCGCTCGATGATGCTCGGGAGTGCTAGGGGCTGCTCGGGGTCTCCGCGGCGTGGGTGGCCTCGGCCAGCGTGCCGGGTCCCGAGGCCTGGGCGGCCCGGAGAGCAGCCTTCGCCGCGAAGACGAGCTCATCGCTCATCGTGCCGTCGACGGGGAAGTGGGCGAGCCCGGCCGACAGGGTGACCCGCCGGTCGCCCGGCATCGACATTGCCGCGACCTTCTCGACGATGCGCTGGACGACGGTCGTCCCGGTTGCGCCCGGCGCCACGAGCATGAACTCGTCGCCGCCCCAGCGCGCCACCGTGTCCACGAGCCGGACCGACTGCGAGATCGCGACCGCGACCTCGCGCAGCACGTCGTCGCCCGCGGCCCGACCCTGTTCCTCGTTGTAGAGCGTGAGGTTGTCCACGTCGAAGACCGCGACGGAGAGCTCCGAGCGCTGGCGCGTCGCGCGGATGAGCTCCAGCTCCAGGACGCGGGACAGCGTGTGCGCGTTCGCGAGCCCGGTCAGCAGGTCCGAGTTGGCAACCCGCTCGGCCCAGTCGATGCGTTCCGCGGCGTTCTCGGCGAGTCGAGCGCGATCCACGACGACGGCGATCAGGTCGGCGATCGCGGCAATCCGCTCGGCGACGTCGGCCGCGGGCGCAACGTCGGCCTCGAGCGCGAGCGCGCCGATCGGCTCCTCGATGCCGTCCTTGCCGACGACCACGGGCCATGCGACGAGGACACGCCCGCCCGCGCCCGGCTTGCTGGACGTCTGGATTCGCTCCTGTGCGGCGAGCTGCACCGGGTGGTCCGCGGCGCCAACCGCGGCCTCGAGGGCGGGCAGGGCGTCCGGTTCGTAGCCGCGGGAGCCGGCGAGCGCCAATCCGCCTCGCTCGCTGTCCCACAGGAACGCGGCGGCGCGATCCGCACCGGTCGCGCGAAGCCCGATCTCCATCAGCTCGTCGAGGGTCGCGTCGGGATCGCCGCTGCGGGCGACCGCGCGAATGGCAGCAAGGAGGAGGGGGTCGGATGTCACGGCGGCCCGATCCTACACCGGCGAGACCCTCCGTCAATCGAACACGCGATCGAGGTCGAAGCAGCATGGACCCGGCATATACTCGCGGCCGTGAAGCTCGTGATCGCGATCATCCACAACGAGGACGCCGGGGCGCTGGTCGATGGACTCCTCGAGAAGGAGTACCGCGCGACCCGGCTCCATTCGTCGGGTGGCTTCCTGAAGCAGTCGAACGCGACGATCGTGCTCGGCGTCGAGGACGACCGGGTCGATGACGTGATGGCGATCATCGCGGAGCACTGCACCTCGCGGACCCAGGTCGTCAACCCGATGCCACCGATCATTGAGCCCGGCGAGTTCTTCATGCCCTACCCGCTCGAAGTCGAGGTTGGCGGGGCGACGGTGTTCGTGCTCCCGGTCGACCGCTTCGAGCGCCTGTAGCAGCCTGCGGGACTGACCGGTGCCGCGCGACTGGGTGGCGTGGCACGAGGACTACGAGGCACCCACGCCGCTTGCGCGACGGCTGGCCATCGTCCAGGAGCAGGTCGAGGCGGCACTCGCTGAGCGCGGCGATGCCCCGATCCGCCTGCTGAGCCTGTGCAGCGGCGAGGGCCGCGACGTGCTCGTGCCGCTGGCTCGCCGTGCCCCCGCCAGGCACGTGACCGGCCGGCTCGTGGAGCTGGACCCGACGCTCGCCGGTCGCGTTCGGAGCTCCCTTGCCGCCACCGGGCTCAACGGGCTGGAGGTCCTCGAGGGCGACGCTGGAACGACGACGTCGTTCGCGGGCGCCGTGCCCGCCGATCTCGTCATGGTCTGTGGCGTCTTCGGCAACATCCCCGACGAGGACATCGAGCGAACCGTCCGGGCGCTCCCGTTGCTGTGCGCCGCGGGTGCGACCGTGATCTGGACCCGCCACAGGCTGGCGCCGGATCTCACGCCGGCGGTCCGCGGCTGGTTCGCCGCGAGCGGCTTCCGGCACGAGGCGTTCATCGAGGTGCCGGATGGCCCTGGGACCGTCGGCGTGGAGCGGTTCGTCGGAACCCCGGAGCCATTCCTGCCTGACGTCCGGCTGTTCGAGTTCCGCGACGCATGACCAGTTGGCTCGATGCGCTGCAGGCGGGCGCCCCGGACGCAGTCCTGGCATTCCGGAACGTCGAGGCGGGCCGGTTCATCACGGTTCGGCGTGAGGTCCGTCGCCGAACCGCGCTCGGCACCGCGGTGATCATCGCGCCGCAGCTCGCAGTGATCGCGGATGCCCTCGACGCGGTGGTCGCCCGACTGCCCGAGGCCGCGTTCTCGGTGCCGGGCGGCGAAGGTGATTGGACCGTCGCCGAGGCCATCGGGCATGTGGCCCACGCCCGCTCAGGGCTGTCGCTCGCCGGAGCACTCGCGGCATCCGGTCGGTGGCCGGCCGGCGCCCCGCCGGTTGTTCCAGGCGTGCCAGGCGTCGCCGGCGCTTCGCGTGACGACCTGCGGCGTCGCATCGCCCAGAGCCAGCGGACCATCGAGCGCGCCGCTCGGGCGATCGAGGGTCACGAGACGGACCCATGCCCGCTGGAGCACCCACTGGTCGGGCGGCTCCGCTGCGGCGAGTGGTTGCTCTTCGCCGGCGTGCACGACCTGATGCACCTGGAGCAGCTCCACGGGATCGACGCTGCGCTCGCGGGACCGACGCCCTAGTCGACCAGCACCCGGAGCGTCTTCGGCGAGCGGTACTCGTGGCCGCGATAGACCGGCTCGTGGCCCGGCTCCAGCCGGAGGTGCGGGAAGCGCTCCACCAGCATCTGCACTGCCACCGCGAGTTGGGCGCGGGCGAAGAAGTGGCCGATGCAGTAGTGCGGCCCGATCGCGAACGAGAGGTTCGCCCGCTTGGAGCGGTGGATGTCGAAGTCGTCGGCCGTTGGGCCCCACACCTCGCGGTCCCGGTTCGCGGACGAGACCACGAGGATTGCCCGCGCGTCGGGCGGGAACGTGACGCCGCCCAGCGACGTGCCCGGCGCGACGCCGCGCAGGAGGTTGCCGATGGGCGCCGTCCAGCGCAGGCCTTCCTCCACCGCCGCCGGAACGAGTGCCGGATCTGCGCGGACCGCCGCGAGCTGAACCGGGTGACGCAGCAGTCGCTCCGTGATCGTCGCCCCGCCGTGCGCCGGTTCCTGGAGACCGCCGAGGAGCACGAGCTTGAACGACGGCATCACGAAATCGATCCGCTCCTCGAGGGTGCCCTCGGTCGCGTGCACGAGATGGCTGATGAGGCCGTCGTCGGGGTTGGCAAGCCGCGCCTCGAACAGCGGTGTCGCGATCTCGTCGATCTCCGCCGACACGGCGGCGCAGTGTGCGGACTTCGCCGGATCGTCCTCGTAGTTCGATACGCCGGCGGCGAGGCCGCCAAACCAGCGGACCAGCGTCGGGCCGTCGACGTCCTCAGCGATACCCATGGCATGCGCGAGCGACAGCACGGATACGGGCTCGAAATAGTCGGGCACGAGGTCAGCACGCCCCGCGACCGCGATCGAATCGAGCCGCTCCCGACACAGGCGCTCGAACGTCGCCGGCATCGTCGCTTCGATCGCCCGCGGCCGGAGGGTCGGATCGAAGGGGCGCCGCCGGCGTTTGGCCGGCTCGCCATCGGTGGTCATCATCGAGACCCCGCCCAGCGCCCGATCCGTCGGCGAGTGCTCGACGCTCGCCGGGAACGCGATGGGATCCACGCATGCCGCCTCGACGGTGGCCCAGCTCGTGACCATCCAGGTGTCCAGGCAGGGCATGTACGCGACCGGCGAGTGTGCCCGCAGCGCTGCGTAGATCGGATACGGGTCCGCCTCGAGCTGCTCCACGGTGATGGAGGCGAGGTCGATCACCGATCCCTCACAGGTCGACCTCGACGCCGTCGCCGACGACGCGCACCGCGAACGTCCGAACCGGCCGCTCTGCAGGCCCGCGGAGGACAGCACCGGACTTGATGTCGAACTCCGAGCCGTGGCAGTTGCAGACGATGTCCGTGCCGTGCAGGGCGCCATCCTCGCTGAACGAGCAGCCGGCGTGCGTGCAACGATCCTCGACGCCGTACCAGACCCCATCGACCTCGGCCACCACGATGTCGACGCCGCTCATGGTCAGCGGGAGCCATGGCCTCGCGGCGATGGCTACTGCGCTGGATGCGGCGGGTTTCCAGGCCACGATGCAGGCGAGTCTAGCGACGAGGGCCCGGCATACTGCATCTCCTTATGAGCCCGCTTCGTCCGGATCTCGTCGCGTGCTGGCTGTTCCACGTCGATGCTTCGGGACGCATCGACATCCTGCTTATCCGCCGCGCCGCCACCGGCTCGTATCCAGGACTCTGGCAGTGCGTGACCGGCCGCCTCGAGGACGGCGAGCGGATCGCCGATGGAGCGTTGCGCGAGGTGTTCGAGGAGACCGGCCTCGCTGCCGGCGATTTCGAGGGCTACTTCGAGACCGACATCGTCAACTGGTTCCACGAGGGCACCGTCGACGGACTGTGGAGCGAGGCGGTGTTCGCCGCGCGAGTTCGTGCCACGGCATCGATCACGATCTCCGACGAGCACGACGACCAACGATGGGTGACCCCGGCCGAAGCCCACGAGCTCGTGCTCTGGCCGGCATACCACCGCGCGATCGAGCAGGTCGAGTGGCTGGTGGCGAACCCCGAGAAAGCCGTGGCCTACCGGTTGCCGGACCCGACCTGAACCTGGGCCGCCGCGTGGTCGTGCCCCTCGGCATCGCCGTCCGCCTCGGGCGTGATGGCAACGACGGTCCCGACGAGGACGGCACTGAGCGCCATCGCCGCGCCGAGTGCGAGCCATCTCGTGGAGCTCACCCGACCGATCGTCCAGCCGCGGATCCAACCGACGAGACCCAGAACCAGTGTGCCTTCGAGGATTCCGGCGATGGTGTCCGGTCGACCGATCGCTTCAGGCGTCCACGGCATCTCGCCGGCCGGTAGCCCGACCACCCTCGAGAACGCCCAGGCCGCGAGGATCGCGACGTTGATCGCGATGCCGGACGTGGCGATGGTCCGGAGCACCGGCTCGCGGTTGCCACCCGCCGGGATCAGGAGCAGGGCGCCAAGTGCCACCGCCCAGCCGACCTGGAGTGCCCCGGACAGGTAGAACCCGAGCCCGAGCGGGCCGAGCTCGACGAGATGCTCCGGCCCGAGCGCGAAGTGGATCACGCCGGCGCCGATCGACAGCGCCGCGCCGACGAGCCACAGCGGGCGGCTGATTGGCCTCGTCATGGGGCACTCACGATCAGCGTGCCCTTGATGCCCAGGCTCTCGTGGCCCGCAAGCGAGCAGAAGAGCACGTAGGTCCCCGGGGTGATGTCGTGGGTCACGGTCTCGGATTCGCCTTCGCGGAGGTCCTTGCTGCCGAACAGCACCGTTCCTGCGGCGTCGCGGACGGTCACGTTGTGGACGGTGGGGCCGGCGTTCATGACGGCAAGCGCGAGTGTCGTTCCGGTCACGGTCACGGTGCTTGGATTCAGCTTGAAGTCGAGTACCTGGACGGTTGCCGAGACGTCAGGGCTGACCGCCGGCGTGCCGGTGGCCTGGTTGCCCGTCGATGGAGTGCACGCCGCGAGGGCGAGCACGCCAGCAAAGGCGAGGGTGCGGATGAGCGAGTTGCGCATGGGAGGTTCTCCTGGGTTGGACGAGGAACGGGCGGCCGGCCGAAGCCAGCCGCCCGTTCCGGGATCGACGAGTTCGCTGATCGAGGAGGAGATCAGCTGAACTTGCCGGGGAGCTTGGCGACGATCGCGGCGGCCAGCGGGTCGGCGATCATCTCCATGTGTTGGGCGGCCGTTCGGTCGGCCTTGGCGGCCGCCTCGATGGTGCCAGCGCCCTGGGCGTCGACGATGGCCTTGGTCGTGAGCACGTGCTCCGTGATGAGCGTGACGAGTGCGTCCTTCGGCAGGCCGGTAGCGCCGGCGAGGAAGTCCGCGAACTGCGGGACGTAGACGGTAGTCAGGTCCTTGACGGCCTTGTCGATCTTGGCCTGGTCCTTCGTGGCGACACCGGTGGTGTAGTCGACGAAGAAGCCGTTATGGGCGCTCCAGATCTGGTTCCACTGATCCTTGGCCGCATCGCCGTACAGGCCGCCGATGGCTGCGCCGAGGTCGGTGCCGTTCGTGTTGAGTGCGCCACCGGCGGCGGCGAACTCGTCATTCCGGCCGCCCAGGGCAGCACCGGTCGCGAACGATGCGAGGTAGAGGTGCTCCTGGAGGAGCTGGTTGAGGCCGACGCGCAGGTCGACCGCCTTGGTCGAGGGATCGCCCGGGAACTTGTCCGCGAACTTGGTGGCGATTGCCGGGGCGATTGCGTCGCCGATCATCTGCATGTGCGCATAGGCAGCACGGATGGCGGCGTAGGCAGCCGTCCAGTCGCCCTTTGCCTGCGCATCGACGATGGCCTTCGTCTGGAGGACGTGGTCGGTCGTCAGTGAGACGACTGCGTCCATCGGGAGACCCGTGGCGTCCGAGATGAACTTCGAGAAGGCCGGGACGTACACGGTGGTGAGGTCCCGGACGGCCTTGTCCGTCTTGCCCTGGTCCTTCGTGGCAACACCCGTGGTGTAGTCGACGAAGAAGCCGTTGTGGGCGCTCCAGATCTGGTTGAAGGTGTCCTTGGCCTCAGCACCGTAGGCCGCCCCGATCATCGCGCCGATGTCGGTGCCGTTGGTGTTGAGGAGCGTGCCGTACGCGGCGAACTCGTCGTTGCGGCCGCCGAGGGCCGCGCCGGTCGCCTTGCTGGCGAGGATGATGTGCTCACCGAGCGCGAGGTCGAGCTTGGTCCGCAGGTTCGCTGCGGCGCTGTCGGTCATGGGGGCGGCCGAGCCGGCGGGGGCCATCGAGGGCGTCGACGACATCTGGTCGGTCATGGCGGGAGCGGATGTCGGCGTCGCGCTGGTCGGCGCCGTCGAGGCGCCGCTCGCTCCGCAGGCGGTGAGGACGGCTGCCGTCAGCACGGTGGCGGTCAGCATCTGGAAACGGGATCTCACTGGGACCTCCTGGGTCAATGGACCGGCCTCTTGGGTGCCGGCGTCATCTGTGCTACGCAGCCCGAGGCCCGCCGGACGCTTCAAAAGGCCCGGCGTTAGACTTTTGCAACATCTCGGGGCGGCGGACGGAGGGGCGGTTGATCGACCAGGGCGAAGTTCGGGCAGCCGGCGGGGCGCTGCCGGCGTTCGAATCGAAGGTCGATCGCATGCGGCCCACGTACGGCTTCGAGGACGTCTCGCTCGCGCCCGGCATCGAGACGATCGAGCCGAACGACGTGGAGCTCGGCCAGTCCTTCTGCGGCATCGAGCTCGGCATTCCGATCCTCGCGGCTGCCATGGACGCGGTCGTCGATGCGTCGTTCGCCGGCGAGCTGGCACGACTCGGCGGGCTCGCCGTCCTCAACCTCGAGGGCGT
>JANLSG010000293.1:0-2131 GCA_031362295.1 Chloroflexota bacterium | reverse complement strand
GGCCGAGCCGGCGCATGGCCGGCAGCATCCGGGTCTCGGCGATGTCGCTCGCGCCGACCAGGCCCCAGCGGATCGTGCTCACACGACTGCTCCCGCGCGAAGAATTGCTGCGCCCTTCTCGCCGATCATGATCGACGGCGCGGACGTGTTGCCGCTGATGAGCGTCGGCATGATGGACGCGTCGATGACGCGAAGGCCTTCGAGTCCGCGGACCCGGAGCTGGGTATCGACCACTGCCGCCTCATCGCTGCCCATCTTGCACGACCCGACCGGGTGGTAGTCGGTCTTCGACCACTCCTTGATGTAGGCCCGGATGCCGTCCGGCGTCTTGACGTCGGGCCCGGGCATCGCCTCCTTGCGGATGAGGTCCTTGAACGCGGGTGCGTTGAGGATCTCGCGACCGCGCTCGAAGGCCTCCATGGAGATCGTCCAGTCGTACGGGTCCTTGAGGAAGGCGGGATCGATCGCGGGCTCGGCCAGCGGATCAGCGGAGCGCAGCGTGACCGAACCGACGCTCTTCGGCCGCAGGTTGCAGGTGTTGATCGTGACTCCGTGGCCCTTGACCCGGATTCGCCCGTGATCGACCACGTACGCCGGCAGGCAATGGATCTGGATGTCAGGAGAGCGAACGTCGGCGCTGGAGGACACGAAGGCGCCTGCCTCGGCGACGCATGCGGTCACCGGTCCGGTCTTGTACAGCAGGTACTGGATGCCATGGCGTGCAGCCTTGTCCCAGCGATCCTCGCCGTTGTAGCTCACGGGCGCCGTCTCGGCCGTGAGATACACGTCCATGTGGTCCTGGAAGTTCTTGCCCACGCCGGGCAGGTCATGGACCACCGGGATGCCGAGCGCTCGGAGCTCGTCGGCAGGCCCGATGCCGGACAGCAGCAGCAGGCGCGGAGAATTGACCGCACCACCGGAGACGACGACCTCGCCGCCCGCCTCCACGCGAGCTTCGGCCGGCTTGCCGTTGGCCAGGTAGCGGACGCCGATCGCGCGACCGTTCTCGATGATCAGTTGTGTCGCCTGGGCGTGCGTGACGATCTTCAGGTTCTTTCGCTTCCGCGCCGGTCCCAGGAACGCCGTGGCAGAGCTCTCCCGCCGGACGTTGCGCTGGGTCACGTCGTAGAAGCCGACACCGCCCTGCTCGGCCCCATTGAAATCGTGGCTGAACGGAATGCCGACACTCTGGGCGGCACGGACGAAGCCCTTGGAGATGGGGTTGTGGCCGACCTGGTCGGTGACGTTCAACGGCCCGCCGGTGCCGTGGTACGCGTCGGCAAGGCGCTCGTTGTTCTCCGACTTGCGGAAGTACGGCAGGACGCCGTCGTAGCCCCAGCCCTCGTTGCCGAGATCCCGCCATTGGTCGTAGTCCAGCCGGTTGCCTCGGATGTAGATCATCGCGTTGATCGACGTGCTGCCACCGAGCGTGCGGCCCTGGGGATAGTGCATCCGGCGGTTGTTCAGCTCCGGCTGGGGGACCGTTTCGAACCCCCAGTTCACGCTGGGTCCCGTCAGCTTCGTGAACCCGGCGGGCATGTGGATGAGCGGGTTCCAGTCGCGGCCCCCTGCTTCGAGGAGGAGGACACGGTTGGCTGCATCCTCGCTGAGCCGGGCCGCCACGGCACACCCGGCCGCACCGGCGCCGATGACGATGTGGGTATGGCGATCGCTCACCGGTTGGCCTCCGAACGGTTCACTGACAGGGGCTAGTTGAAAACGGCCTTCTCGCCGACACGCAACGCCTGCGCCGCAATCGTGAGCGCGGGGTTCTGCGCCGACGAGGACGGCAGGAAGGACGCATCCATCACGAAGAGGTTTGCGACGTCGTGGCTCCGGCACAGCGGGTCCAGGACGGACGTCGCTGGATCGTCGCCGAACTTCGCGGTGCCGCACTGATGGGCGGTGGCATCCAGGCCGAAGCGACGGGTCTGGATCATCGGGTAGCCGGCACGGCGCATCGCACCGGCCATGGTGCGAACGAGGCGCTTGTGCAGCGCCAGGTTGTTCCCGTTGAAGTTCACGATCACCCGACCGGACGAGTCGAGCGAGACGCGGTTCTCCGGATCCGGGATGTCCTCGGTCATCAGGTACCAGTCCACACTCCTGCCGGCGACCTCCGCGAGGAGCC
>JANLSG010000268.1:0-2467 GCA_031362295.1 Chloroflexota bacterium | reverse complement strand
GAAGGACTGGCCACCGACCCTCCTCCCGCCGCGCGACTGGAAGCGACGACTGCTCGGCGCGCGCACCCTCGAGCTGACCTGGGAATCGGAGCAGGGCGACGCGATCGCGGGTGGAGGCAAGTCGTCCGGCGACCTGTTCGGATGGCGCGAGCCGCAGCTCCCGCCGGGGCGCGGGGCGCGGATCGCCGAGGCAGTGGAGCGCTGGCGGGGCGAGGACGGCGCCAGCCCGCGCATCGTGATCGCCTCCGACCAGGCACCGCGGCTCGCGGAGGTGCTGGAGGAATCCGGGATCCCGGCGGGCGTCACGAACGCCGTGCCCGTCCCGCCGCCGCCGGGCACCGTGACCGTCGTCGATCGAAGCCTCAACGGCGGCTTCACGGGCGGCCCCGACGGGCTCGTGTTCGTCACGGACCGCGAGCTGTTCGGGAGCGTCCGCGTCCGCCGGCCCAAGGCGATGCGCCGGGTCGTGCCCCGCGACATCCTGGAACGCCTGACCCAGGGCGACCTCGTCGTCCATATCGACCACGGCATCGCCCGCTACGAGCGGATGCTGCGGCGCAGCAGCGGCACGGGCGACGAGCGCGACTTCCTGGAGCTGGCGTTCCAGGGCCAGGACCGGATCTTCGTGCCGGTCGAGCAGATCGGGCGCATCTCGCGCTACTCCGGTGGCGAGGGACCCACCCTCTCCAAGCTGGGCGGCACGGATTGGCTGCGCACCAAGGCTCGGGTTCGCAAGGCCGTCGGCGACCTCGCCGAGGAGCTGCTCGCGCTGTACGCGGGCCGCGCCTCCGCGCCGGGCCACGCCTATCCCGGCGACACGCCGTGGCAGGGCGAGATGGAGGCCGCGTTCCCGTACGAGGAGACGGTCGACCAGCTGCGCGCCGTGATCGAGGTCAAGCACGACATGGAGGCCATCCGGCCGATGGACCGGCTCGTCGTCGGCGACGTCGGCTACGGCAAGACGGAGGTCGCGATCCGGGCGGCATTCAAGGCGACGCAGGATGGCAAGCAGGTCGCCGTTCTTGTGCCCACGACCGTGCTGGCCGCGCAGCATTTCGCGACGTTCAGCCAGCGGTTCGGCCCGTTCCCGGTGAAGGTCGCCCTGCTGTCGCGGTTCGTGTCGAAGGTGGAGCAGGAGAAGGCCATCACCGGGCTCGCCGACGGCTCCGTAGACCTCGTGATCGGCACACATCGGCTGCTATCGCGTGACGTCCGGTTCAAGGACCTGGGGCTGGTCGTGGTCGACGAGGAGCAGCGCTTCGGGGTCGCGGCCAAGGAGCGGCTCAAGCAGCTCAAGCGCGAAGTCGATGTTCTGACGCTGTCGGCCACGCCCATCCCGCGAACGCTGAACCTGGCCCTCGCCGGCGTCCGGGACATGAGCGTGATCGAGACGCCACCGGAGGACCGCCTGCCGATCCAGACGCGCGTCGCGGAGGCGTCGGCGGGCCTCGTGCGCGACGCGATCCTGCGCGAGCTCGATCGCGGCGGGCAGGTGTTCTACGTTCACAACCGCGTCGAGACGATCGAGGCCCAGGCAGAGCAGCTGCGCAACCTCCTGCCGGACGCGCGCCTCGTGGTGGGGCATGGGCAGATGGCCGAAGGCCACCTCGAGAGCGTCATGATCAAGTTCGCGGCGGGCGAGGCGGACGTGCTCGTGTGCACGACCATCATCGAGTCCGGCCTGGACATCCCGAACGCCAACACGATCGTCATCGACCGGGCCGACACGCTGGGCCTCGCACAGCTGTACCAGCTCCGCGGGCGCGTCGGCCGGTCCTCGCGCCGTGCCTACGCGTACCTCCTGTATCGCCGCCGCGAGCGGATGAGCGAGGAGGCGCGCAAGCGGCTCCAGGCGATCTTCAACGCGTCGGAGCTCGGCGCCGGCTTCCAGATCGCGCTGTCCGACCTCGAGATTCGCGGCGCCGGCAACATCCTTGGCGGGGAGCAGTCGGGGCACATGGCCGCGGTGGGCTTTGACCTCTATTCGCGGCTGCTCGCGGAGGCCGTGGAGGAGCGCAAGGCGGACCGCGAGAATCGCGCTCCCATGCTGGTCGCGCCGCAGGCCGTCATCGACCTGCCCCTCGAAGCGCACCTCCCCGACGATTACGTCCCCGAGGAGGCCCAGAAGCTGGAGCTGTACCGCCGGCTCGCCCGCGCCCGCACGGCCGGCGACGTGGCCGCATTCCGGCAGGAGGTCATCGACCGCTTTGGGCCGCTGCCGGAGCCGGTCATCCGCCTCGCCGAGGTCGCCGAGCTGCGCCTCGCCGCGGAGGCCGTCGGCATCGCCTCCATGTCTCGCGAGGACGGCCAGCTCGTGGTCCGGTTTGGCGCCGGCATGTCACGAGCCACCGCGATGCGCCTCCTGACGCCTGGGTCCATGCCCGGCGTTCGCCACTCGGACGTGACCTTCGCCTCCAACCAGGTCCGCATCCGCCTGCCGAAGGACCCACTCAAGGGCTGGCAGCTC
>JANLSG010000253.1:0-1585 GCA_031362295.1 Chloroflexota bacterium | reverse complement strand
TTGGAACTTGCCGACGTTCGCGCTGAGGAATGAGACCGAGAAGCCGAGGAGCGACTTCGCTCCGGGGAGGAACGTCTTCGGGAGCTGGGTACGCACCTGATTACGGGTGACCGAGCCGCCGTGGAGCGAGCATATCTTCTGGATCGCGGTGGCGTTGACCATCACCGACGTCCAGGTCGGGATGCCGAACGACTCGAAGTCGCCGCCGTGGTTCGCCGCGAAGTCCACCACCGTGGGGTTCGTGGGCGAGAACGGGAAGGCGGACACGTAGCTACCCACACCCGTGAAGGTGGAGGGGTCGTTCGTGCCGTCCGAGCCGAACAGCGGCATCGTCTTGCCCGCGTTGTGCAGCTGGGTGTAGAAGTTCTGCGCCTGCGAGGCGAGCTGCCACGGGATGTAGATGAGCTGGGTGCCGCTGGGGATCGAGTTGATGACCGACGTGAAGTTCGTCTCGGACTGGCTGATGGAGTTCCTGAAGACGGTCGCACCACCAGCCCTGAGGACGTTCTTCACCTGGGCCGCGAGGCCGGTGCTGTACGACTCCTGGTCGTCGATGATCAAGACCTTCGTCTTGTTGCGGCTGAGAATGAACTTCCCAACCTTGGTGCCCTGCTGGCCGTCATTCGGCACGGTCCGGAAGAAGTAGCCGAGCGACGTCTCACGCGGAGCCCCGCGTGTGAGCTTGACACGGGTCGACGAGCCCGAGACGGGTGCGAGGCCGGCGCCGAACCAGATGGCAGCCGTGTCCTGCTGCTCCTGGCTACCGGCGGGACCCGTAACCGCGGCGATCGCACTGTTGTTGACAAACGCATTGGCGACCTGCGTGGCCTGCGGGCTGGGACCCGCGAGCTGTGTGTCGCCCTGGACGAGCGTGATCTTCAGTCCGGAATGGGTGGCGTTCCATTCGTTCCTCGCCGCGACCGCCCAGTCCCACTGGAGCGCGCCCAACGAGGCGGCCGGACCAGTCGCGGGGTACGCGACGCCGATCGCGACCGGGTTGGAGCATGCGACTGCGACCGACGCGCGGTCGATCTTCGCCACAGCTGTGCCGCTGAGCGCCGAAGCAGCGACAGCCGCGATAGCCGCGGCCGTCACTCCTAGAACCACAATTCTCTTAAACATTCCTTCCCCTCCTTGACGGGACGTACTCAGACCTAGACGCAACCACTCTTAGGGCTCGTTAGGCCGCTAGGCACGCGACTCTATTCCTCGGACAGCCGCAAGGGAAGGGATAGGTAGGTTTGGCTTCTGTGAAGTACTCGATGCAAACCGAGGAGAACGGCGCCGCCGTGGTGCCACTCATGCGCTGCCCCGAGTTCACGCAGCGGCTGCTCCGCCCCGACGCGGACGGCGCCGCACGACTCGATGACAGCTGCGACGACGTGTTGTACGTCGTGTCGGGGCGTGGACGCGTCACGGTCGGCGGCGAGAATCGCGACCTCGAGCTGGGGAACGCCGTCTTCGTCGCGCGCGGCACGGCGTGGAGCATCGACGCGGCGGACGACCTCAGACTCCTCTCGGTGCTCGTCGAGGATCCGCTCCCCGCAGATGCGTCGCACGCGGTGATCGGCACGGGCGAGCGCGG
>JANLSG010000240.1:0-21859 GCA_031362295.1 Chloroflexota bacterium | reverse complement strand
CCCACTGCGACCTGCGCCCATCGACCCGTACCACCTCGGCGAGCACCGCTAAAGCGAGACGTTCGCAATCGACCTCCACTACGCCGCCAGCGGCTTCTGGGTCGGCTTCCCGGACTCGCGCATGGTCGTGAACAAGCCCCGCCAGGAGATCCTGGATGCGGTCCGCGCCGAGATCGACGCCGGCCGGCTGCGGCACGACACCCCGGTCCTGCACCTGGCGAAGTCATTCCAGCAGTGGGTCGCGACGCCGCTCGGCGTGTTCGCCGGCGTGACCGAAACCTTCATCAGCCTGGATCCCGAGCACAGCCACCATACGGTCGGAGGCCGGCTGTTCGGGCTGGAGGACCTGCCGGGATTCCTCGCCTCGGGGAGCTATCGCTACCTCGTCCTGGAGTCGGACGGGCTTCCGGATGGCCTGCGCGACCAGGCTGTCGCCGCGGGATACATGACGATCTTCGTCAACGAGCAGGGCGAGGTCTTCGCGCTCGCGAACTGACGCCTCGGCGCGGCTGGTACGGACGGGGGATGGTGGCTGCACGCACCGCGACCGGAGCATCCGGGATGCCCTGCCACGTCGGCGGGCCGAGCCATGCCCGCCACCGAAGGCGACCGTTGGAACACGTTCAAGCGGAACCCGCGACACCGGGCTGGACGTCCACCCGGCTCGGCATCCGGATTCGCAGCGACACCCAGCTGCTGCTCGCGATCGCTGTGGCCCTGCCGGTGTTCGCCGTCGAAGGCATCTCCGAGGGACCGAGCCGGCCAATGGGCCTGCTCGCGCCCATCGTCTTCATGGGTGCGCAGCTGTGGCTTACGACGCTCCGGTCCGCGCCCGAGTGGCTGGGCACCGCGCGCCTCGCGCTGTGCCTCGCTTTCATCGCGATGGCGAACCTGTGGGTGGACCCGAGCGGGTTCTGGCCGCTGAGCGCCCTCGCGGTGCCGGTTGTCGCTCTCGCGGCGGCGAGCGGCGGACGCGGCGGCACGTTCGTCGCGGTCTCCGGGTTGGCGCTGATGCTCGTGCCCCTCGCGCTCCCGCGACTCGACGTCGCGGCGCGCCAATCAGTCTTTGCCGTCGCGATGGCAGCGCTGGCGCTCGGCTACGGCAGCCGCCGGGTGGTCGTGAACCTCGAGCGGTCCAGCGATCGCCTCCGGCGCGCGAACCTTCGCGCGCATCGGCGTGCGCGTGAGCTCGCGGCAGTCGAATCCGTGGGCAGCCTGCTCGCCCGCGAGGGACCGACCCCTGCGACCCTCGACAGGGTGATGGGTGTCCTTGAGGAGACGTTCGGCTACCGCTATCCCTCCGTGTACCTGTGGGATGGCACCCACCTTCGCCTCGGCGCCCAGCGCAACTACCGCTTCCCGATCGACTCGATCGCGGCTGGCGAGGGCGTCGTCGGGCGCATCGTCAACACGCGCGAATCTGTCTTCCTGCCCGACGTCCGTTGCGATCCCGCGTTCCTGTCCGCGGATCCGGACGTGGTGAGCGAGATCGGCATTCCCCTCCAGAGCGACGGCGAGCTGTTCGGTGTTCTGAATGTCGAGACGAACGGCGAGCATCGTCTGGACGAGGACGACTTCGGGATCATGCAGATCGTCGCCGATCGGCTGGGTGCAGCGCTCGCACTCGGACGCGAGCGCCAGAAGCTGACCGAACGCGCCGCGTTGCTCGACCGACTGACGACGTTCGCGACCGTGCTCGGCTCCAGCCTCGACCCAGCGACGATGGATGACGAGGTGGCGACGGGCGCGGCGACGGTCATCCCCGCCGATTCGGTCGTGCTCGTGAACCGCGAGGAGTCCGGCGCCTACGTCGTCAGTGCGATCGCCGGAGGCGACCGGTCGGTGATCGGCGCCCCGGTCAAACCCGGCGAGGGTGTCAGCGGCCAGGCGATGACGACCCGCGCGGTCGTCGTCATCGACCGGCTCGAGCGTACCCAGTTCCCCAAGGCCGTCGCGAACGTCGACCTGCCGGACACGCTCGCCGCCATGGCCGCGCCGATGGTCATCGGCAACCAGGTCGTGGGCGTGGTCACGTGGCTGCGTGGCGATCTCACGAGGACGTTCACGACGCAGGAGCGCGAGGTTGCCGGTCTCCTCGCGGGCAAGGTGGGCCTCGCCCTGGCCAATGCCCGCCTGCACCAGAAGACGCAGGACGCGGCGATTACCGATCCGCTCACCGGCCTCCGGAACCGGCGCCATTTCGACGCCACCGTGGAGCGCGAGGATGCGGTCCGGCGGCGGATCCCGGCCGAGAAGCGACCGCTTCGATCGGCGATCCTGTTCGACCTCGACCACTTCGGCCAGGTCAACAAGAAGTTCGGCCACCAGGTTGGCGACCGCGTGCTGCGGCTCTTCGCGGACACACTCCGCTCACGCGCCCGGGAGAGCGACCTCGTCGCGCGCTATGGCGGCGAGGAATTCGTGGTGATCCTGGGGAACGCCAGCCGCGAGGATGCCACCCGGATCGCCGAGGACGTCCGCACGTCGTTCGCGAAGCTCAAGGTGGAGGACACAGCGGGCGAGCCCGTCCAGACCACGGTCTCAGCGGGCTGCGCGTCGCTCGAGGCCTGGGAGGTGGAGGGCAGCCAGCTCGTGGAACGCGCCGACGTGGCACTGGCCATGGCCAAGGCCGGCGGCCGCAACCAGGTTGTCGCCGCGTAGAACCGACGCTGTGTGTCAGGATTCGGCGAGGGGGACGCCCATGATGTTGAAGCCGCCGTCCACGTACACGACCTCGCCGGTGACGGCGCTCGACAGGTCCGAGGCGAGCCAGAGCGCGGTCTTGCCGACATCCTCGATCGTGATGTTGGAGCGGAGCGGGGCGAGCTCCGGGAACGAGCCGTACATGCCCTTGAAGCCGGCGATGCCGGCCGCGGCGAGGGTGCGGATGGGGCCGGCAGAGATCGCGTTGACGCGAATGCCGGATGGGCCCAGGTCCGCGGCGAGATACCGGACGGAGGCCTCGAGCGCCGCCTTCGCGACGCCCATCACGTTGTAGTGGGCGACGACCTTTTCGGCACCGTAGTAGCTCAGCGTCAGCACGGACGACCCGGGGTGGAGGAACGGCCGGGCCTCGCGGACGAGCGCGACGAGCGAGTACGCCGACACGTCCATCGCGAGCGCGAACCCGTCGCGGGAGGTATTCGCGAACTCGCCATCGAGATCCTCGCGCTTCGCGTACGCAAGCGCATGCACGAGCACGTCGATATCGCCGTATTGATCGCCCCATTTCGACATCACGGCGGCGATCTGCTCGTCCGACTGGACGTCGCACGCCTCGACGAAGGTCGAGCCGATCGAGGTCGCCAGCGGGCGGACACGCCGCTCGATCAGGCTCTCGACGGACGAGAAGCCGAGGGTCGCGCCCTGGTCATGGAGGGCCTTCGCGATGCCCCAGGCGATCGAATGGTCGTTGGCGACGCCGAAGATGAGCGCCTTCTTACCGTCGAGCAGACCCATGCGTCCTCCGTGGTGCGCCAAGTGGCCCGAGCCTACCATCGGGCCCGTGTCCGGAACGAAGCCGACTGACCTGCACAGCGCGCTGGATGGCGTGCGCGCGTTCGTGCTCGACGCCGATGGCGTGCTCATGTATCGCGGCGCACCAATCCCGGGTTCGCCGGAGGCCACCGTGGAGCTGCACCGCCGCGGAATTCCGTACCGCGTGGTGACCAACTTCTCGTCGGCGCACCGCTCCAGTCTCGCGGCCGCGTTCGGGAAGGCGACCGGCCTGACCGTGGATCCCAACGAGATCATCACGGCGGCGTCGGCCGCAGCCGCGTACACCGCGGCCCGCCACCCCGGCTCGCCGCTGTTGGTGATTGCCGCGCCCGACGCGCTGCGCGAATGGAAGGGCCAGAACGTGCTCTCCGTCGCCGCGGCGGACGCTCGCGCCGAGCCGGTCGCGGCGGTCGTCATCGGGGACGCCGGCGACGACCTGTCGTTCTCCAACCTGGACGTGGCGTTTCGGCAGATGCGCAACGGCGCGGAGTTCGTGGCGATGCATCGCAACCCTTGGTGGATGACGCCGAAGGGCTTCACCCTGGACGCGGGGAGCGTGGTGGCGGGGCTCGAATTCGCACTCGGCCGGAAGGCAGTGATCTGCGGCAAGCCCTCGCCGGTCGTCTTCCGGCAGGCGGTCGCGGAGCTTCGGGCGGAGCTTGCCGCCCGCCCCGGCGGGAGCGGCGGCCCTCGCCTCCGTACCGCGGACGTGGCGATGGTCGGCGACGACCCACGCGCCGATATTGCCGCCGCGCACCGCGTGGGACTCCGCGGATTCCTCGTGCTGACCGGGAAGGTGACCGCCGCCGAGGCGTCCGCTAACGGTGTCCGCATGGACGGCATGGCCGCGACACTCGCGGACCTCGTCGCTGAGCTCTAGCGCAAAACACCGAAATCGGGAGCCTCTTCACCTTCCGGCGTCGGGCCAATCGACCGTCCGGCGATAGACTGGCGCAAACGCCAGCAGCCCTTCGCAGCCGAGGTCCGATCGCTCGATGGTCACCGAGTCGAAGCCCCGCATCAAGATCACCTACGCCACCCTCCGCAACGACAACGAGGAGCTCCACGCCCTGTACGAGACGGGCGTGCAGGAGGCCCGCGCCGGGCTTGGCGGCCATCACCAGAACTACATCGACGGACGCTGGGTCGATGGTTCCGCGGGGACCTTCGAGGCCAGATCGCCGATCGATCGAGACCTGCTGATCGGAACCTTCGCAAAAGGGGATCGGACCGACGCCCAGGCAGCCATCGCTGCTGCTCGCCGCGCCGCCCCGGCGTGGCGCCACACGCCGTGGCAGGAGCGCCTCGCGATCCTGCGGCGCGCCGCCGATCTCATCTCCGAGCGGTTGATGCGTTACGGCGCGGACATGGCCTTCGAGGTTGGCAAGAACCGCCTGGAGGCGCTCGGCGAGGTCGAGGAAGCGGCGGACCTGATCCGCTACTACGCCCAGACGGTCGAGGACAACAACGGCTACGACCACCCGATGGACAACCTCGGAGACGCCGCGGTCCACACGCGGTCGATCCTCAAGCCGCACGGCGTGTTTGCCGTGATCAGCCCGTTCAACTTCCCGATGGCGCTCTCCGCCGGCCCGGTCACGGGGGCCCTGCTCGCCGGGAACACGGCGGTCCTGAAGCCGGCGACCATCTCGCCGCTGTCCGCCGTGAACCTGATTCACGCCCTGGAGGACGCCGGCGTCCCGGCGGGCGTCGTGAACCTCGTCATGGGCCCGGGCGAGACGGTGGGCGAGGAGCTCCAGTCGAACCCGGGCATCGACGGCATCGTGTTCACCGGCTCGTACGAAGTGGGGATGCGGCTCTTCCGGACCTTCTCCAAGGACTGGCCGCGGCCGTGCATCGTGGAGATGGGCGGCAAGAACCCGGCGATCGTCTCGCGCAAGGCGGACCTCGAGGAGGCGGCCGAAGGGATCATGCGCAGTGCGTTCGGGTTCGGTGGGCAGAAGTGCTCCGCCAACTCGCGCGTATACGTCGAGCGGCAGGTGCACGACGAGCTCGTTCGGATGCTCGTCGAGAAGACCGAGAAGCTGACCGTCGGCGACCCGATCGACCGGAAGAACTGGCTCGGCCCGATCATCGACCAGAAGGCGGTCGATCGACACCAGCGAGCGGTCTCCGAGGTCCGTCGCGACGGCACGGTCTACACCGGCGGCGAGCACCTCACCGAGGGCGACCTCGCGCGCGGCTTCTATGTCGAGCCGACGGTGGTCGGCAACCTCCCGGCATCGCATCGGGTGTTCCAGGACGAGCACTTCGCGCCGTTCACGGCGGTCCAGGCCGTCGACTCGCTGGACGAGGCGCTGGGCCTCGCCAATGACACGATCTACGGCTTGACCGCAGGCGTGTATAGCGAGGATCCCGCGGAGGTCGCGCGCTTCCTCGACGAGGCCCAGGCCGGCGTCCTGTATGTCAACCGGCGCGCCGGCGCGACGACCGGTGCGTGGCCCGGCGTCCAGGCGTTCGGTGGCTGGAAGGGCTCCGGCTCCACCGGCAAGAGTGGCCTCTCGCGCTACTACGTGGCGCAGTTCCTGCGGGAGCAGAGCCACACCATCGTCGACTGACTCAGGGGCACGCGATCGAGCCCTTGAGGTGCTCGGTCCGGCCGAGGCCCGCCGGCAGGTCCGCGTCGATGGTCACCGACTTGTGGTCGGGTGACACTGTGACGCCGCTTGGGAAGACGCCGGCGATGAAGGTGTCACCGAAGACCCACTTCACCGAGAACTGGTGCGAGCCAATGTCTTCGGTGATGTTGAAGCTTGCGCCAAGGCCTGGAAAGTCCGTCTCGGAGGCAATGAAACCAAACCCGATCACCGATCCATCTGCCCCGTGCCCGAGTTGACAGCTGCCCGCCGAACCCTTTGCAACCAGCGGGAAATCGCCGGTGAACGTCAGATCGACAATCGGCCCGCTCTTGCTCGGCGTGTTCGTCGCCGGGACGGTTGCAACAGGCGGCGATGCGGCAAGGGAAGTCGGCGCTGAGGTCGCCGCGGTCCCGCTCGAGGCGATTGAGCCGGGCGTGGCGACGCTCGCAGGAGCGGCACACGCGAGTGCGACCGAGGCGGCGATCACCAGCGCCGCGATGCGGCCGCCGGCGCGCACCGAACGAACGAGTCCATCGTTTCGGAAGTCATCCTGCATCTGTGGCCCCCGTTCAAACCGGCCCCTGATCCGGAGAGCCTATCGGTCGCTGGCCCCGGACGTGCAAGCATGCACCGCCACCAGATCAGGTACCCGGGCGCTGGTAGACTCGCCGAAACTATCCAGCCTGCATAAACCTGATGCATACCGAGGTGCCCTGGTGGCCGAATCCGTCTCCTCGCTCGACCGAGTTGCGGCCGCCGACCGCGCGTCGCTCAAGATTTCCGAGAGGCCGCTCCCGGACCTGATCACCGAGATCCCGGGGCCCAAGGCCCGCGAGCATGTCAAGTTCGACGAGGAGTGGACCTCGCCCAGCCTCCCGCGCGCCTACCCGATCGTGCCGGTGCGTGGGTTGGGAATGGCCATCGAGGACATCGATGGCAACCTGTTCCTGGACTTCGCGGCGGGCATCGCCGTGAACTCGACCGGGCACGGTCACCCGCAGGTCATCGGCGCGATCAAGGAGCAGGCGGGCGAGCTCGTCCACTACTCCGCGTCGGACTTCTACCTGCCGATCTATGCCCAGACCGCGGCTGCGATGGCGCGCATCGCCCCGATGAAAGGCAAGCTGCGCACCTACCTCGGCAACTCCGGCGCGGAGGCGGTCGAGGTCGCGATGAAGCTGGCGCGCCACTACACCGGGCGCCCGTACATCGTTGGGTTCCTCGGCGGATTCCACGGCCGCACGTACGGCGCGGTGTCGCTCACTGCCTCGAAGGCGAAATACCACGCGGGGTTCAACCCGCTCCTGCCCGGCATCTACCATGCGCCGTTCGGCAAGGTCGAGGACCTCAAGTGGTTCGACGAGGTCCTGTTCGACCGCCTCGTGCCCGCGAACGAAGTCGCGGCGGTCGTCATCGAGCCCATCCAGGGCGAAGGCGGCTACATCGTCCCCGAGGACGGGTTCCTCCAGGGCCTGCGCGAGTTGTGCACGAAGCACGGCATCCTGCTCGTCGCCGACGAGATCCAGTCGGGCGCCGGGCGGACCGGCAAGATGTGGGCGATCGAGCACTGGGGGGTGGAGCCGGACATCCTGCTCGCCGCCAAGGGCATCGCCAGTGGCATGCCGCTCTCGGCGATGGTCGCGCCAGCGCACATCATGGAGCACTGGGGCGTCGGCGCCCACGGCTCCACGTACGGCGGCAACCCGGTCGCGTGCGCGGCGGCGCTCGCCACCATCGAGCTGCTCGAGGGCGGGCTCATCGACAATGCCGCGGCGCGTGGCGAGCAGGCGATGGCCCGCCTGCGCGAGGTGATGGCCCAGCACCCGAAGTCGGTCCTCGACGTGCGGGGCAAGGGCCTCATGATCGGCATCGAGTTCTCCTCGCCGGAGCTCGCCGAGGAGATCCAGTGGGCCTGCTTCCAGCGCGGCCTGCTCGTCCTCGAGTGCGGCAAGCAGACGGTTCGCCTGTGCCCGCCGCTTGTCGTCTCGGCCTCCGAGATGGACACCGCCGTCCGGATCTTCGGCGAGGCGGTGGCCGATGCGCTCGCGCACCCGAAGGAGCTCGCCCGCGAGGCTGCTGCCGCCGGCGCGATGCACGAACGCGGCGAGGTCGACGGCTAACCAGGCCGGCTCGCCTGGCCCGGGTCTCGCGAGCTTGCCGATTGAGTGTGGCGAGCAGTCCGCCTAGGCTTGCCGTCGCATGAGCGTGCCGTTCGTCGGCCGGCAGATCGAGCTGTCCGAGCTGGTAGCCCTGGTTCATCGTGCCGGCGGGGAACGCGCGCCCGCCGCGGGATTCATCGAGGGCGAACCCGGCTGCGGCAAGACGCGCCTCCTGGCGGAGGTCGTGCGACGGTCAGGCGCCGGCGAGATCATCGCGCTCGCCGGGTTCGAACCCAGCCAGCGAATCCCGCTCGCGGCGGCGGGACCGCTCCTCCACCGGCTGGCGAGCGTGCCGGCTCACGGCGCGCTGCTCGATCGGCTCGTGTTCGGCGGCGCTGATGGCGAGGCCCGGGACCCAATCCGGATCTTCGAGGCGGCTCATCGTGCCGCCGCCTCCCAGGGCTCCCTGCTCGTTGCGATCGATGACCTGCAGTGGGTCGACGAGCAGTCCCTGGCGCTCATCGATTACCTGCTTCGGTCGGCCGCCATAGCCCGGAAATCCATGGTGCTCCTCGTCGCCGCGCGCCCATCCCCCGCAAGTGCCATGTTGCGTGCAAGCCTCGAATCCAGCCTGCCGATCGATCGACGCATCTCGATCGCTCTCGGCCCACTCGGGCTCGACGACGGGTTGTACCTGGCACGATCCATCGATGCATCGGTGACCGAGGCGGACGCGGAGGCGCTCTGGCGGCGTGCCAGCGGCTCGCCGTTCTGGATGGACGCGCTGGTCCGTAACCGCGGCGCCGGGGATCCGTCGACCATCATCGGCGAACGGCTGCGCACGCTCACGCCCGACGCTGGAACGCTCCTGGGCGCCCTGGCGGTCATTGGCAGGCCCCTGCCGCCAGACGACGCCGCGGACGTGCTCCGCTGGGCGACCCCGCGCGTGGACCAGGCAACCCTCGAACTTGTCGCCCGCGGCCTGGTGCATGCGCGCGGGCAGGGCCTCGGGCTGGCACACGACTTGATCCGTGAGGCCGTCGACGCGGGCCTGCCGGCTACTACTCGACGTCGCATTCGGAAACGGGCGATCGAATGGCTGGAGTCGTCCGCGGGGGATGACCTGCAAGTGCTGTGCGAGGCACTCGGCCACCGCCTGGCGATTGATCTTCCCATCGCGGGGCTTGCCGCGAAGATCCTGGAGTCGCCGCGTCGACGACTACTTGGCCCCGAGAACCTTCGGACTCTGGCTTCCATCAGCGACGCGCTCCCGCCTGGGATGCCCGAGCAACTGACCATCGATCGGAACCTCGGCGACTTGGCAGGCCTCCTCGGCGAGCAGGAGCTCGCCCTCGCGCGCTGGACCCGGGTCAGTGACCACGCCGTCGACCCGGACGAGCGCGAGCGCGCCGAGGTGGAGGCAGGGCGGGCCGCGTATCGACTCGGCAGGCCAGTTGAGGCACACGCTCACCTCGATCGCGCAAAGGCAATCGGCAGGGCAACGCCCGAAGCCAGCGCGCGCCAGGACGCGCTGCGGGCGGAGGTCCTCCTCTGGTTCGACCACGAGACGGACGCCGGCGCGCGCGTTGCCAAGCGTGCCCTGACGAGCGCCCGGGAGATGGCGGGCGCCGCCGGTGGAGTCGAACGGCTGTCGACGGATCATCGGCGGACCTACTTCGCGGCGTTCGAGGCCGCGGTCGGCGCGGCCCTCCAGGAGGAGCGTGTCGGCGATGTGCAGAGCCTGACGGCCGAGAGCCTCGGAGTCGGAGCCGCTCTCGACGAAGAATCCCACGTCGCGTTGCTGATGCGGGCGGGCTTCGCGTCGTGGACGCTGGATGCCGGCCGCGTCTCGGAGGCGGAGGCGCACTTCCGGGCCGCGTTGGACATCGCGCGCCGAATCGTCCTCCCGCTCGCCACGCTGGAGGCGGAGATTGGGCTCGTCCGAGTGCTCCGCGACGTGGGCCGCCTGGCGGAAGCGCGATCGATGATCGTCGCGGCGCTGGAGCTGGAGGTCAGGCTCGGGCGCCCGGTGGCTCGCTGGGGCAACGCCGACTCCATCCTGCACCTGATCGAACTCTCGATGGGGAACGCGGACGCACTGTCCGCCCTCCAGGCCGATGCCGACGCGGAGCCCAACCCGCATTACGAGCTCGCGATCCACCAACAGGTTGGCGTCTGGCTCGCCCGCGCCGGCGGCATGACTCGGGCCGGCGAGGTCGAACGCGAGCTCGTGGCCGCACGATCCGCCGCGAGCCTCGCAGGCTGCCCGCGCTGCGCGGCCGAGGTCTCGATCGTTTCGGCTGAGGCGCTTGCCCGCATCGGGCGAGTCGGCGACGCTCGGCAGGAGCTGGCGACATGGGAGCGGCGGCCAATCGCCGATTACCCGGCGCGCATCGTGTGGCGCGACCGCGCGCGGGCGGCGATCGCGATTGCGGAGGGCGACACCGAGACGGCGATCACGCTGTTGCAGGCGCTGGACACCACCCTGGTGGAGGCGGGATATTGGGAAGATGTCGCCTGGGTCCGCCTCGACCTGGGTCGTGTCCTGTCCGGATCGGACGATTCCGAGGCGATTCGAGCCCTGGAATCAGCCGGCTCGGCTGCCAACCGGATCGGCGCCGAGCCGGTGGCGCGCCTTGCCGCCCAGCAGCTTCGCAAGCTCGGCGTGCGCGCCTGGCGACGCGGTCGCGCTGCCACGCGGTCGGGCGCGGCGGCGTTGACCGGCCGCGAGCGCGAGGTGGCGGAGCTCATCGCCGAGGGCCGCAGCAATCGAGAGATCGCCGACGCCCTGCTCATCGCACCCAAGACGATCGAGCGCCACGTCTCGAACATGCTCGCCAAGCTGGGCGCGAGAAATCGGACCGAGCTCGCCGCACGAATTCGCGAGCCGCGTACAGGTTTTCCCCGATGAACGTGGCCGTCTCACCCACGTAGCGTCCCGATCGAGCCCCGACGACCGGTGGCTCGCACCGGAGGATGCGCGATGGCGAAGACGCTGATGCTCTGGCCGGCGGGAGCCGCCGTCCGCATCGGATCGACCGAGGCGGCTCGCCTGGCGGCGCTCGGCGTCACGCAAGTCACCCTCATGCGCGACGCCCAGACGGTCGCGGTGATGCTCGAGGGCTGGGCATTCAGCCCCGCCCGATCCGCGCGAGCCGCAGCCGCCGCGCTCGGCAACGTTGCCGAGTGTCGCGTCCTGCAGCCAACCCTGGATGTGGCGGTGTCGAGCGTTGATGTGATGAGAGGAACCGATGGAGAAGCCCTTGCGCACACCCGCCGGGACGCTCGCCGGAGTGGGGTCGCTGATGGCCAGGGGTCGTAGGCGCCTATGAAGCCTGACACCCCGCCCGGCCATTCAACCAACCCAATTCGGCGTCCTGAAGGAGACCGATAGACATGCTGTCCCTGAAGAGAACCATCGCGATTTCGGGCGCGTTCGCTGCCCTCGCGGGCTTGGCACCGATCGCGTCGGCCGGTACACAACACGCCTTCTACCTGGACAAGACCTGTGCCGAAGATTCATCGGAGCTCGGCTACTTCTGCACCGTCGAGCATTCCGACTTCAAGTGGATCCCGGCCGGAACGGAGATCCACTACGCGGCCATTCCGAACCTCGATCCCTACGAGGTCCAGGCCGCCACGATCATTGTCTCGAACGGCAGCACGACGGGCGTCTGCGATTGGCGATATCCCGCCGGACCGGTACTGGCGACGTGCACGTTCGGGGCCGGAAGCGGACGGCTCGCTCAATTCCGTCTCGTCGTGCACGTGACCACGGACGCATCAGACGTTTGGTACTGGAACGGGACGTACGGGGTCGGCAACTCGGTGCCGAACGCCAACGGGATAGCCCGGCGGCCGACGCGGCCGAACAGAGGAGACCTCGCCATGCGCTCTCGCAGATCGCTCTTGACGGTCGTAATGGCCGGCCTGTGGGCCGCCTCGGCGGTTCCTGCACTCGCCTCGGACAGCGGCACGGTCGAAGCCCAGGTCACCGTTGCGACTCCGTGCATCATCGTCACCCCCGCGTCGGCCGACTTTGGGACGCTGCCCTTCTCGAGCCCGATTTCCCTGAGCCAGGGATTACAGCCAATCCAGCTACAGAACTGCGGGACGGCCGGCGAGCAGCTGTACACGCGGGGCACCGACGCCTCGGTCGGCCCGACCGCGATCTGGGCTTTGGTGCCGGCGACCTGCACGGGCACCCTGAATCAGTTCGCGCTCAAAGCCAAGGACGACAGCAACACGGGTCCGAACGTCGACCTCACCACGACGGACCAGTTCCTTGAGACTGTCGCCGGCGGGGGCAACGCCCTCACCAACAGGATCGACTTGACGATGCCGTGCGCCGGTAGTGACGGGATCGGCGAGACGCTGACGTTCCAGGCCATCTTCACGGCGACGTTCTGAGAGGCCCGCCATGATCGCCTTCAGACGCCTCGCCATGGTGGCCGGTCCGACCTCGCGGGCGACACCATCACCGTGGATGCGGACGGCCACCTTCCAGCCATGAACGCACGACGTTTATCCGTCCGCGCCGCCAGCCTCCTGGCCGGCTGCGCGCTCCTCCTCGCCGCGGTTGCACCGACCGTCGCTTCGACCGGCGTCTCCGTCGACCTCGGACGGATCGACGTCACCGAGCGGCTCGTCCCAGGCCAGGCCTACAACCTGCCGACGATCGGGGTCCGGAATCCCGGAACCGAGCGGACGACCTATGCGATGGCCGCCAACCCCGTGCAGGACCCCGACCTCGCAGCGCCGGGCGGGGACTGGTTCACGTTCGAGCCCGGCTCGGTGACGCTCGAGCCCGGCGAGACGGTGCGGGTGCGGGTCCGGCTCGTGCTGCCCACGGATGCGGAGCCAGGCAACTACATCGCCCTCGTCGGTGCGCAGATCGCCACCCAAGGTGGCGGCGCACGCGTGGGTGCCGCGGCAGCCGCCCGGACGACATTCACGATCGCGCCGGCGAGCAACCTCCAGGCCTTCGCCGCCTGGCTCGGGCGGACGTTCACCGATTTCCTGCCCTGGAGCGCCGTTGTTCCCGGCCTCGCGGTGGGAACGCTCGGACTCTGGTTCGTTCGGCGGCGGTTCACGTTCCGCGTCGGGATCGAGCGACGGACGTCGCGCGAGCCGTGAGCCGCTGGCGAGATCCCTCGCTCGCTACCGGCGAGCGGCCGGCCCGTACTTCCTGCTCGCCCGCGTGTCCCGTGGGCGGTGTGTCGATCGATAGCCAGGCGCGCCTCCTCACCATCCTGCCCGGGGGTCGGAATTCCTGTCACTGAACCGGAGCGGCCCAGCCCTCGCGTGACCGATACTGCGGACCATGCCTATATCAAAGGTTGCCTCGATGCACGACGCTGTGGCGGCGCTCGTCCGCGATGGCGACACGGTGGCGATCGAGGGCTTCACGCATCTGATCTCGTTTGCGGCCGGCCACGAGATCATCCGCCAGCGGAAGCGCGACCTGACGCTCGCCCGGCTCACCCCGGACCTCATCTACGACCAGATGATCGCGGCCGGCGTCGCGCGCAAGCTGATCTTCTCGTGGCTCGGCAATCCGGGGGTGGGCGGGCTGGGCGCGATTCGTCGACGGATCGAGTCGGCGACCAGCGGCGGCGCGGGCCAGCCTCCGCGCCTCGAGATCGAGGAGTACAGCCACTTCGGGATGGTCGGGAGGTACACGGCGGGCGCGGCAAACCTGCCGTTCTACCCGCTGCGGAGCTACTTCGAGACCGACATGCCGAAGGCGAACCCGCTGATCCGAGAGATCGAATCGCCCTACGGCGACGGCAAGGTCTACGCCGTGCCGCCGCTCAAGCCGGACGTCTCCATCGTCCACGCGCAGCGAGCCGACGCGAACGGCAACACCCAGATCTGGGGCCTGCTCGGCTGCCAGAAGGAGGCCGCGTTCGCGGCGGAGCGCGTGATCGTGGTCGTGGAGGAGCTCGTCGACGAGGCGGTCATCCGCGCGGACCCGAACCGCACCGTGATCCCAGGGCTCATCGTCGATGCGGTCGTGGTCGAGCCGTACGGGGCGCACCCGTCGTATGTCCAGGGCGCTTACGACCGCGACAACCGCTTCTACCTCGACTGGGATGCGATCACGAAGGACGAGGATGCCCTCCAGTCATGGCTCAACGACTGGGTCTACGACCTCGACGGGCGAGCAACCTATCTAGAGAAGCTCGGGCCGGAGCGGATCGCCTCGCTCAAACCGGGCTCCGCGCCGTCCGGCTCCGTCGACTACGGGCGCTACGCATGAGCCGCAACCGAGCGACCCCGTCACTCGCGTGGAACGCCCAGCGAGCGGTACGACGAAGCGGTCCGTCCTCGGCCCCGGGAATCAGGGGCTTGGCGGCTGGATGGATCGCCACGCGTTCAGATCAGCGAAGGAATGCCCTCGGCGCCAGGGATCCTCGGGGCTTGTCGGTCGTACCGCTCTCGCAGCGTTCCAAGGGCGCGATGGGCGAGCCGTCATGAGCGACGCTGCCTTCAGCAAGTCCGAGATGATGATCGTGGCCGCCGCGCGGGAGCTGGCGGGGCAGCGCGTGTGCTTCGTGGGGGTGGGCCTGCCGAATATCGCGGTGAACCTCGCGAAGCTGACGGTCACACCGCACCTGGAACTCGTGTACGAGTCCGGCGTCTTCGGGGCGCGGCCGGCGCGGCTGCCGCTGAGCATCGGCGACCCCACCATTGTCACCGGCGCAACCTCGGTCGTGAGCATGTACGAGCTGTTCAGCTTCTACCTGCAGGGTGGCCTGATCGATGTCGGGTTCCTGGGCGCCGCCCAGATCGACCGGTTCGGGAACATCAACACCACCGTCATCGGTGACTACGAGACCCCCGTCACGCGCCTGCCGGGCAGCGGTGGCGCGTGCGAGATCGCGATCAACGCCCGCGAGGTGTTCGTGATCATGCGCCAGTCGAAGCGGAGCTTCGTCGAGACGATCGACTTCCGGACCTCGGCGGGCAACCTTGGCGGCGCGGAGGCGTCCGAGCGGATCCGGCGCGAGCAGGGCTGGTTGGGCCGCGGCCCGTCCGTCGTCGTCACCGACCTCGGGATCTGGCATTTCGATGCTAACGGCGAGATGCGCCTCGACTCGCTCCACCCCGGGGCGACGCTCGACGACGTGCGAAACGCCACGGGCTGGGAGGTCAGCGTGGCGCCCGCGCTCGCCCAGACGCCTGCCCCGACGGCGGACGAGCTGCGCCTGATCCGCGAGGAGCTGGACCCGGGGGGCGCCTACACCGGGTAGCGAATCGAGAGACCCGGCCTCTGGGAGGCCGGGTCTCGCTTGGCGCTGGGAACGGGTGGGAGGACCGCCTCCCAGCATTCGTCAGGCCGGGCTGGGTGCTCGCTGGAGAACCCGCTTCGTGGCCGCTTCCGTCTGGCTCTGGGTGGCCCAGACGAGGCCGAGGCCGGAGATCAGGGCGAAGAAGCCCATGCCTGCGAAGAGGCCGGCGATCCCGATGCCCAGCTGGAGGGCAGTAGCAGTTGCGGTGCCGACGCCGAGGTTGGCGATCAAGCCATGGGCCGTGCCGGTCCATGCCTTCTCGCGAGCCGCAGCCTCGATCGGGTTGGCGCGGTTGAAGGCGCTCCAGTAGCGACCGTCGACCGCGAACTTGTACTCACCGGCCTTGTAGACCGTGCCGTCAGCCGCGGTGACGTCCGCCGGAAGGACGACCGTCTGCGTGCTGTTGAGGGTGTGGTACGAGATCGTGGCCATCTGGTACATGTACTCGGAAGCCGTGTTGACGACCGGGTCATTGGGGTTCAGCTCGGCCGAATTGACCGGGTACTTCCAGTCGTCGCGAAGCAGCGACATGATCGCTGCCGCACCCGCGGTCTCGCCGCGATCGACGAGCTGACCCTGGTCGTTGTAGCTCAGCTTGACGTTCTGGGCTGCGCTCAGGGCGTTGAGCGAGGTGAACCCTTCCTGGGTCTTGACCAGTGCGTATGCGCTGCCGGCCATGAACATGAGGCCCAAGAGCGCGAGGATGATGCCGAGTCCGCGTAGTCGTCCGGTCATCTGAGTCTCCCTTTCTTCCCTGTACTGTCGAGATTGGTTGCTGTGGCCACTGTGGCCCCAACGCGACCGGGAGACCGTTGCCAAATGGACCCTTCGTCGGGCGGCATGGCCCCGTCCCCGGGGGGCCACTTGTCACGGCCGGACGATGAGGACCGGGCAGGGTGCGTGGCGGACGACGTGATCGGACACGCTGCCGAGGACGAACCGTCCGACCCGACCCCGGCCGTGGCTGCCGACCACGACGAGGTCCGCGGCCTCCGCCGCGGCAGCCTCGACGATGGCAGGTCCCGGCGTTCCCTCCCACACGAGGAACGACACGGCGATGCCTGCCTGTCGGCCACGGAGCACGAGCGCCTGCGCTGCGGCCTCGCGAGCCGCGCGACGCTGGTCCATGCGCTCGACGAGGCCGCGGCGGACGGTCGTGACCTCGGAATCGATGACGCTCACCACGAGGAGCGTCGCACCGAGCTCGCGGGCGAGCGCGATCGCCTGGTCGGTGGCGCGCTCCGAGGCGCGGGAAAGGTCGGTCGCGAGCAGGATCCGGCGAACCGGCCGGACGGCGCCCGCGACCGGCGGCCGTTGGTCGGCGGTTTCCGGCAGCGGGGCCATCTGGCCTGCGCTCACAGGATCCGGCAGGCCAGGGCGGTGGAACCGGCCGACGCGGCGGCCGCGACGACCGAGGTGGCGCCCGTGCGGGCAGAGGTCGCGGCCGCGGTGGCGTCCTGGACGACGAGCGCCGTGACCATCCCGAACATGCCGTCGCGGCCCTCCGCGTGCGGGAGGATGTGGCAATGGAACGCCCACGCCCCGGGTTCGGTGCAGTCGACGACCACGTCCCAGCGCTCGCCGGGATTGACGCCGAGCGTGTCGCACCGGAACGCTGCGCCGCCGAGCTCGTAGCCATCGCGAGCGACGACCTGCATGGGCATCCCGTGGAGATGCCACGGATGCATCATCACGCCTTCGTTCATGAACCGGATGAGGATCTTCTCGCCGAGGTTGGCGACGATCGGGGCGGTGGCGGGAAAGCCGCGGCCGTTGATCGTGAATCCGCCGAGCGAGTCGTTGCTGATCCAGACGATGTCCTGGCTGACGCCGTACTTCCGCTCGACGCGCTGCGCGCCGTCCTTCGGGTGGACGATGAACGCTCCGAGGAGCCCGCGGCCCACCTGGTCGGTCGCGTTGTGGTGCGAGTGGTACATGTGCGAACCCGTCGTCTTCGCCGTGAACTCGTAGGCGAACGAGGCGCCCGGCTGGATCGGGTCCTGCGTGATGTGCGGAACCCCGTCCATGTTGTTGGGCAGCTGCTGGCCGTGGAAGTGGATCCCGGTCGACTCGGGGAGGTTGTTCTTGAAGATGGCCCGGACCTTGTCGCCCTCGATGACGTCGATGCGGGGACCGGGCCACGTGCCGTTGAAGCCGAGCGCGTCGATGGGATCCTTCAGGGCATCGATTCGATGCTTGATCGTGTCGACGGTCAGGTCGAAGACCTTGACGCCGCCATCGAGGCGCGGTTCCCCGTAGGCCTGGTTGCCGGCGCCCTCGACCGCTGCCGATTCGCCGCCAAGGAAGCGCTTGACGACCGCGAGCGCGGCGGCGTCGTGGGCATCCCCGCCGGCACCCGCCGAGGGAGCCGCAGAGGCGCCATGGTCCATGGACGCCGCGGGGCCCGCGGTTCCGGGCGCGGTGCTCGGGGCTCCTCCGGTTGCGCCCGCAGAGGCGACCGGCGCGTACGACCAGGGTGCAAATGACGTCGATGGGGTGCATGCCGCGACCGCGACGGCGGCGAGGCCGCCACCCGCGACGACGGCACCGCGAAGGAAGTGCCGGCGGCTGACGTCGCCGGCCGGAGGCGCGGGCGACGGTTCTGTGGACAACTCGGGGACGCCGTTGGAGCGAGCTGCAATAGGCATTCACGGATGCTACCCGGCGACACCTCGGACTCGATGTGACCTCCGGCACGAAATGAGGGGGCCATCAGGGCCGCTGGTAGGCTCTCGGCCGTGAGATCGGACCAGGCCCTCATCGCCCTCGACCGGGCGACCCGCGCGATCGCCGGCGAGCTCGACCTGGACCGGGTCCTGCAGCTGATCGTGGACAGCGTCCGCGAGCTGGTCGAGGCGCAGTACGCTGCGCTTGGGATCGTCGATTACGACGGGCGGATCGAGCGGTTCCTCACGAGCGGCATGACGGCCGAGACCCGCGAGGCGATCGGTCCACTCCCGGAGGGGCACGGCCTGCTCGGCACGATCATCCGCGATGGCGTCACCCTGCGAATCGCGGACATCTCCAGGCACCCGGACACCTTCGGCTTTCCGGCGCACCACCCGCCGATGCACTCGCTCCTCGGGGTGCCGGTACGGGTGGGCGGCGATCCCGTCGGGAACATGTACCTGACCGAGAAGCTCGGCTCCAGCGAGTTCACTGCCGAGGACCAGGGGCTCGTCGAGATGTTCGCGCTCCACGCCGGTATCGCGATCCAGAACGCGCGCCTCCACTTCGAGGTGCAGAAGCTCGCGATCTTCGACGAGCGACTGCGGATCAGCCGCGACCTGCACGACGGCATCATCCAGAGCATCTACGCGGTCAGCCTGTCGCTGGAGGACGTATCCGAACTGTTGCCCGCCGAGCCCGACCAGGCGGTCGCGCGGGTTGACCGGGCGATCGATCGGCTGCACACGACGATCGGCGACATCCGCACGTTCATCGTCGGCCTGTCGACCGATGCCGGGTCGGGCCTCGCAGCCGCCCTCGAGGCCATGGTCGCCGAGCTGCTGTCCGAGTCCCCGGTGGAGATGACCCTGGACCTGGCGGGAGCGGCTGATCTCGACGCGCGGCTCCACCCGGAGGCCGCCCACGGCCTCGTCCAGATCGCGCGCGAGGCGGTGAGCAACGTCGCGCGCCACAGCGGCGCCGGCGTGGCCTCGCTGGCCCTCGCCATCGATGGCGGCGAAGCGACGCTACGGGTCGAGGACGATGGCGTCGGCTTTGATCCCCGGCGGCGCCTCGGGAGCGGACATTTCGGGCTCGCGAACCTGCGTGATCGTGCCGCCGGCCTGGCCGGGACGCTGACGATCGAGAGCGAGCCGGAACGGGGCACGCGTATCATCGTGCGGCTGCCCCTCGCCCCTCCGGAGATCGCCCCGTGACCGAATCGCGTCCCAACGGTGCCACGAAGACCCTGCGCCTCCTGATCGTCGACGATCACGAAGTCGTGCGGCAGGGCCTCGTCGCGCTCCTCGACCGGAGGGAGGGCTTCCAGGTGGTGGCCGAGGCCGGCAACGTCGCGGAGGCGATCGACCAGGCACGCCGGTTCGAGCCGGACATCGTGGTCATGGACGTTCGCCTGCCGGACGGGTCGGGCATCGAGGCGTGCCGCGAGATTCGGGCCGAGCTCCCCGCGACGCGCGTGGTCATGCTCACCTCCTACCCGGACGAGGAGGCCGTGCTCTCGGCGATCGTCGCCGGTGCGGCGGGCTACCTCCTGAAGCAGGTCCGCGCGCGCGACCTCGTGGCCGCGCTGGAGGCGGTGGGGCGCGGCGAGTCCCTGCTGGATCCTGCGGTGACGGAGAAGGTCCTGGAGCGGGTTCGGCGCATCGCCACGGGTGGCCAGGCGGATGAGCTCGCCCTGCTGACGTCGCAGGAACAGAAGATCCTGATGCTCGTGGCCGAGGGCAAGACCAACAAGGAGATCGCGAGCGACGTCTTCCTGTCGGACAAGACGGTGAAGAACTACGTCAGCTCCATCCTGTCCAAGCTCAACCTGGAACGCCGCGCCCAGGCCGCCGCGTTCGTTGCCAAACACCGCATCGGGCGCGGCTCCGACTGAGGGTCGCCCGGCCCTCGCGAGCGGGCCATCCGGCAGTGTCGCTGCTTCAGGTGCGGGCATAGCCTCCGAATCCGAGTAGGAGGCACAACCCATGGACAGTCGCCTGGCGACCCCGTCAGCGCACCCCTCGGCCGTGGTCTGGCTCGATCGCACGCACGCGCTCGTCGCGCGAGCGCACGAAGGACGGCCGGCGGTCACCGAGGTCGATCGCTCGTTCGATGCCGAGCCCGACTACCTGCTCCGCGTCCTGCACGAAGCCGCCGACTGCGAGCGGATCGTCGTGATGGGACCGGATGCGTCCCGCATCGCCCTCGAGCGCGAGTACGTGGCGCTGTATCGGCGACCCGACCGCCTCATCGACGTAGGCCAGGTGCTGGAGCCGGCGACGTCGGACCTCGTCGACCAGCTCCGATTTATTGACCTTTCGCTCGCGACAACGCATTGAGGAGGCACTCGTCATGGGTAGCCTGATGGCGGCCGACGCCGTCGAGGAGCGCATCCTCGAGCGCGAGCACGGATCGCTGCGCATCGGCCTTTCGAACCTCCAGGGGATCCTCGACGACGCCCATCGGCTGACGCGGCCCGAGCTTGCGGAGCGTGTCGCCCGATCCACGGCATGGATGCATCGCGACTTCATGCCCCACGCGGCCTGGGAGGAGGCGTGGTTGTTCGGGCAGCTCGATCACGACGCCGGGTCCCCGTGGACGACCCGTGCCCTCCGGTTCCAGCACGAGCAGATCCGGGAGCTCGCTGCCGCGCTCGAGACCGCCTCGGTCGTCGCCCACGAGCGATGGACGCGCGAGGTCGAGTGCGCGCTCGTCGCCGCCGTTGCGCGCCTCGAGGCGGTGCTCTCCGCGCACCTGGCGCAGGAGGAGTTACTCGTCCTCCCGCTCATCGAAGCGAGGACCGTGAGGTCCTCGAGGACGTTCCATGGTGGCGATCCGCGAAGCTGATCTCGCCTCCGCCGGCCTCTGGCCGGAGGTTGCCGCCGCGCTCGTCGCGGACCTGGGCTTCCGGCTGATCGGCGATGGCAGCGATGGCGCCCGGGAGGGCCACCTGATCGTCGCGCTGCGCGAGCGGCCGTCGCTGCGCCACTTCGACCCGGAGTCCATCGCGTTCTATGCGCCGGTTGCCGCGGGCGCGGCCCTCGCGCGCGTCCACCGACTGCGGGCCGGCGAGCGCGCCGATCGGGTCGTGGCGTGGGGCCACCTCCACGTGATCGACCGGATCCCGGTCGAGAACCGCTTCCTCACGTTCGGCGGCGAGCTGCGCCTTGCCGGACTGGATGACGAGGTCACCATTGCCCACTTCCGTTCGCCCGTCCCGATCGTGCGCTGGGGCGGGCACAGCCAGGGCACGGATTCGCTCGCCGGCGCAATCGGCGCGTTCTTCGGCCGGCTGATCGTCCCGGTCGATTTCACCTCAGGCGCCGCCGCGCGGATCGGCGGCGTTTCCCCGACGGTGCTCTACACGGCGTTCCTTGCGGACGAGGTCCGCAGGCGGCACGCGGCCGCCGAACATGGCGTGGAGCCGACCGAGCTGGACGACTGGCTCGCCGCAGCCTGGGCCCACGCCCGGTTGGACGTTCCAGCGTGCAGCGAGGCCGCGCAGCTGCTTGCGGAGCTTCACCTCTGACCGAACCGGCCGTTCGCGCGACCAACGGCCCGCCCCTGCCGGTCCGTTCGGCCAATCGGGTTCGAGGCTTCGCCTCCTATGCTCGGGGCATGCGTGTCGTCTCGGCTGCCGAAGCCGTCGCGGGTATCAAGTCCCGCGACCAGGTCTATCTCCAGTGCGCCGCCGCCA
>JANLSG010000098.1:0-12866 GCA_031362295.1 Chloroflexota bacterium | reverse complement strand
CGCCGGCGGGACGATGTAGCGCTCGTGGAAGATCTCGGTCGTCTCGCCGAAGTTGTAGCCGGCCTTGAGGGCGCGCTTGTTGCCCTCGGCGATCTCCGGCCGCTTCGAGAACTTGTCGTCGATCCAGGTGATCGTCGCGGCGATGTCGCGCTCGTACAGCCAGAACATGAGGCCGAGCGCGAAGAAGTTCTTCGTGAGATCGACCTGCTTGTTGGTCAGGCCAAGGCCCTCCAGCGCGCGGCTATTGAGCGTCGACACCGGCACGCTGAACACGTTCCACTGCTTGAGCGAGCCATCGCTCAACGGGTTGCTCGCGTAGCCGACCTTGGTCAGGTTCTGGGCCGTGAAGGCGTCCTCGTTGACGATCAGGGCGCAGCCCGCGGGCAGCTCGCCGAGGTTCGCCTTCAGGGCGGCCGGGTTCATCGCGACGAGGACGTCGGGGGCGTCGCCCGGCGTGTGGATCTCCGTGCTGGAGAAGCTCAGCTGGAACCCGGAGACGCCCGGCAGCGAGCCCGCCGGGGCGCGGATCTCGGCCGGGAAGTCCGGGTACGTGCTGATGTCATTCCCGAACGCTGCGGCGGTACGCGTGAACTGGGTGCCCGTGAGCTGCATCCCGTCGCCCGAGTCGCCGGCGAAGCGGATCGTGACCCGTTCGAGCTGCTTGTGGGTGGTGGGAGTTGCCTTCGGCGGTGCCTCGGTGCTCATGCGCCTTCGGTCGCGTCCATGAGCTGGTGCGGTCGCGGGGGCAGGTTCAGGAGCTCCTCCGGGAACGCCTCGGCGAGGTACTTGAGCACGTCAACGGGGCGGACGACGCCGACGAGGACGCCGTCGTCGTCGACGAGCGGGACGTTCCGGAACATGCCGGTCTGCATGAGCTCGATCGCGCGCCGAACGGGCTCGTCGAGGTGGAGCGTGTTCGGGTGGTCGACCATGAGCGCCTCGACCGGCTTCGCGAGGTCCATGTCCGGGCTCACGAGCCGGGCAAAGATGTCCCGCTCGGTGAGCACGCCGAGAAGGCGGCCGCCGGGATCCGTCACGAACACCGAATCGCCGGTGCCGGTCTGGCGGATCCGATCCAGGCAGACCTGGAGCGAGGTACCCGGGTCCACGGTGAGCGGCTCACGCCGGGTGAGGCTCTTGAGCCTCTCGTCGATAAGGCCAGGGACGCGCGACGCGACGGCGCGCTCGGTGAGTTCAGTCACGGGTCGAAGTGTAGTGCGTGTGCCTGTTTGGGCGGAGATAAGCCGCCCGCTGCCCTTCAACCGAAGGGACTGGCGTGCGCCGTTGATGGCCCTTGCGGCACGCCAAGGATTTGCCGGATTGCGTGCACGGCCCAAACCCGCCATCCCCGATGGGTGTTCCGTGAGGTGAGTTCAAGGGGTCGTTCTCATGGCGTTGCAATGCCGAATTTGTTGACGGCTGCGTCACCGCACGGGCAGGATGGTCGAGCGCCAAAGGCCCCGACCGGAGTCGAAGGGGCAATACGGGGGAGGCAGATCGATGCTTAGCAATCGGTTGCTCGCGCGCTTCGCTGCCGCTGCGTTGTCGGCTGTAACCGTCCTATCCCCAATTGCGCCGAATGTCCTCGCGACGGACACGACCGCTTGGCCACGGACGTCAGCGGCAGCACCTGGGCTGAGTCGCATCGCGGCTGAGGTCAGCCCCGATCCGGCCTTGGCCCAGAGCGATGTGGGCGTGGCACCCGAGCCGTTTGGCCCAAACGCTCGACCAGGAGCCGCGGCCCGCCAGTCGGTTGGCGCTGCCACCGCGGGCGGGAAGGTCGTTGCCCTCACTGGCTCGGGGGCATACGACAACTTCAACCGGACCGTTTCCAATCCGTTCTGGGGCACAGCGTCTTCGGGTTTCGGTTGGCAGACCGACAACAACGGCCTTTGTTCAGGTTATATGTCGGGCGTCGATGGCCAAGTAGGCGTCCTGACCGGATCCGCAGGCGCCATCTGCTCGATCTGGACATCGCTGACCCAGCTCCACCACCCCGGTGTCGGCAATCCGGCGGCGTGGAAGGCTTCGAACTGGTCCTTCACTGGCGAGTTCAGGGTCAACAACGCCGACAACACCGGCTTTACCGAGATCCGAAAGTTGCTGAGTGACTTGAGGTTTAACAAATGACCGAAAAGGAGTTGGCCTACCAAGCCTTGAGCCTCATGGAGTTCCTTGCCGAGCTCGACGCGCGCCACGTGTCTTACCGCCTCGATCGAACCCGGCCCGAGACCATCATGGTTACGGTTGTGGTCCCAGGGGAGCGATGGGAGGTCGAGTTCTTCGCCGGGGATGAGATCGAGGTCGAGCGCTTTCGAACCGTAGGTGCGATCGAACACGGCCTCAACCTTGAGGAACTGTGGCCGCTGACCGAATGAGAACCCCGTAACCAACCGCGGACGAGCACACCTGCGACCAGTCAAGAACCTGTGCAGCTTCGAGCGGGGCTATCGGTCGATGCGGGCCAGCGCGCGGCGAAGGACCACCTGGTACTCCGTGTCGAAGCTGGCCTTTGCCTCGCCGCTCAGCGGGTCGCGGTGCCGGATCCAGGCGATGGCGTGGGCGAAGGCGGCGACACGCATGGCGCGGTCGAAAGCGGGCACGAGATCCGTGCCCCATGGCTCCAGGTAGGCGTCGCGCAGCCGATCGAACCACGGATCTCCTGGAACCAGACCGTTTTCGATCTCCAGGAATCGGAACGTCACGATGAGCGATGCGAACGGGTGCCCGATCGAGGCGTCGCCCCAGTCCATCACGCGCAGCTCGTCCCCGAGCACGAACACGCCATTCACGTGCAGGTCGTCGTGCTGGATCGTGTCGCCCGGGCTCTCTGCCGCGACCTCGGCGCACAGCTCCGCGAAGCGAGGCTCGAACCGACGGAGGGCGTCGAGCTCGTCCGCCTCGAGCGGAAGGCCTCGCGACAGCATCATCGCGTAGCGCTCAGGCAGCGCCGTCACGCGCAGGTCGAGCACGTCGTGCGCGAGGTGGTCGTCGACGTGGGCGCGCTCGCCGCGCTGGAGTTCCGCGTACCGCGGCAGAATCCGTTCCCACAGCTCTGGCGGGTTCCCGAGGCTGCCAATCGATTGACCGACATCCGCGGTCAGCATCCAGGCGCGCTCCGGGTCGTGGCCGAGGACGTGGGCCACGCGATCCGGCCAACGCCGATACAGCTCGGCGGTCAGCCGCGGTTCGAACGCCTGCGCCGGCTGGCAGGCCTTGAACCACGCGAGCCCGTCCGCCGTAGGAACGGTCACGACGCTCGCCCAGGGACGAATCCGGACCAGGTCGATGGGACCGGTCGGGACGACGACGCTCCGGATCCATGCGTCGACCGCGGCGAGGTCGAGGCCGACGGGCGCCTTCACCGGGCCGGTCAGGTCCCTCGAGCGGCCGCGAGCGCGAGCTTGATGCCCTCGTTCACGAAGGACACGTCAGCGCCGATGCCGACGAACGTGAAGCCAAGATCGAGATGCGGCTTGAACGACGCGCGGTCATATAGCAGGATGCCCGGCGCCTTGCCGTGGGCGCGGCAGGCGGCGACAACCCGCCGCAGCGCGTCCTGGTAGATCGGGTTGGCGAACTGGCCGGGAATGCGGAGCGAGTGCGAGAGGTCCGCCGGACCCACGAACAGGACGTCGACCCCGTCGGTTGCGGCGAAGGCATCCGACGCCTCCAGCGCCGCCGGCGACTCGATCTGGATGATGCCGACGATGTCGCCATTGAGGGCGGCGACGCCGGCGTGGTCCACGGTGCCGAGGCGGGCGCCGCGGGTCAGGAGGGCCACGCCGCGCTGGCCTGCCGGCGGATAGCGCAGGAAGGTCACGGCCTCAACGACCTGCTCGATGGTGTCCAGCCGAGGCACGACGATGCCTTCGGCCCCGAGATCGAGCGCACGCCCGATGCGTAGGCGCTCGCCCGACTGCGGGCGCACGAGCGCGGACGTGCCGGTGAGCTCGATCGCCGTGAGGTGCGCGAGGAGCTCGGCCTCCGTGGCGGCGCCATGTTCCAGATCCACGACGACCCAGTCGAGCCCCGATCGACCGAGGAGCTCCGCGGAGCTCGGCGAGCCAAGGCTGGCCCAGGCACCGAACAGTGTTTCGCCGGACTGGATGCGACGTCGAAGGGTTGGGGTCATGTCCGTATCATGCCGGGATGGCAGCCACCCCGTTCGCGCTCCGCGACCTGTGGCCGCTCTATGACCTCCGCGTGCGCACCGGCGAGCTGGAGCTTCGCTACCCGGCGGAGGCCGAGTTGCCCGCCTTCGCGGACATCATCGAAGCCGGCCTCCACCCGCAGGGCGAGATGCCGTTCGGGATTGCGTTCACCGACACGCCGACCGCCGAGCGCAATCTCGCCTCCTACCAGTGGTGGATGGGCAGCCGTGGGCGATGGTCGGCCGACGACTGGACGATCACGCTCGGCGTGTGGGAAGGCGACCAGCCGGTCGGCTTCCAGGACGTGCGCGCGGAACGATTTCCCGTGTTCCGGACGGTCCATACCGGCTCGTGGCTGGGAATGCCATTCCAGGGTCGCGGGATCGGGAAGTTGATGCGCCAGGCGGCCCTTGCACTGGCATTCGATCACCTGGGTGCGCGCGTCGCGGAGACCGATGCGTTCCTCGACAACCACGCCTCGAACAAGGTGAGCCTTGGCGTGGGCTACGAGCCCAATGGCTTTGGTGAGCTCGCCCCGCGCGGCGTGCCGCGCCCGATGCAGAACTTCCGCATGACCCTCGAGGGCTGGCGCGCCCGCCCGCGACCCGAGGTCAGTGTGGAGGGCCTCGAGCGCTGCCTCCACATGTTCGCGCTGGGCTGACCTAGCCCGGAACGCCCGCGTGCTCCCAGCCATCGATGGCCGGCGGGGTGACTCTCAGCTGGGTCAGGATCGTGGTGGCATGGGCGCGGTGCTCGGTCGCGTGGTTGATCGCCTGGACGAGGATGACCCGTGACGGGATCATCTCGCCGGGATCGCGCTCGATGGTCTGGTCGCCGGGCATCGTCTCGGCCGCCTGCAGGAGCCGTGCGCCCGTGTCGCGGACGACCTCGAGGAGCTGATCGACCCCCGGGAATGGGTCGTCCTGCTGCCACGCCGTCGAGGGTCTCCAGCCCGTGAGCAGGAGCGTGTAAAAGGCCTCGCCCGAGGCGATGTGGGCAAGCGTTGCGCCGAGCTCGCCGTACGTCCCCGGGACGGAGGTCGCGAGCTGCTCCTGCGTCAGATCGCGGCACGCCTCGAGGAGTCGCTCGTTGGCCCAGCGGTTGTGGTCAAAGATCGCGGCAAGGGTGGTCATACCCGGGAGTATGCCGCCTGCCGGTGCCCCGGCGGCACGGCGTCGGCCTTGCTAGCCTCGCCCGATGCCTCGCGCCGTCGCCATCGGAATTGTCCTCACGATCGTCTCCGCGTTCTCGTTCGGGTCCGGTGCGCTGTTCGCCAAGCCCGTCTACGCGGAGGGCGTTGGCTGGCACGTCCTCATGGCCTGGCGGTTCCTCGTGGGCGCCTCGCTGGCGTGGGGCTGGCTGCTGCTCCACCCGCACCTCCGGGCCGCCCTGCGCAGGCTGCGTCGACGAGACGTTGTGATCGCGGTGGGGCTCGGCGTCCTGTACACGGGCAACTCGGCGACGTACTTCGCCGGCCTGGAGACCGTGTCCGCCTCCCTCGCCTCGCTGATCGTCTACATCTACCCGGCGCTGGTCGCGGTGATCTCGCTGCAGGTCGGCAGCCCGCTGCGTGGGCGGCGCGCCTGGGGCGCGCTCGGGCTCGCGCTCGCTGGCGTGGCCCTCGCCGTCGGCAACATCGATGGCGCCACGGCGCCGCCGCTCAGCGGGCTCCTGCTGATCGCCGCGTCGCCGGTCATCTATAGCGTCTGGATCGTGCTCTCGGCGCGGCTCTCGGGCGAGGGTCGGTCGGGCGCCGGGGCGGACGCGGGCGAGGCGGCCCGCGTGGATCCGCTCGCCGCGGGCACCGTGATGCTCTCGGCGACCGCAGCGACGTACTGGTTCAGTGCGCTGGCGCTCAACCAGCCGGTGTTGCCGGCCCAGATCCCGGCGGGCGCATGGTTCGGGCTGATCGGCGTCGGCATCGTCTCGACGTTCATCGCCGTCCTCGCGTTCTACGGCGGCGCCCACCGGATCGGCGCCGCGCGCGCCTCGATCGTCAGCACGGTGGAGCCGATCTGGACGATCGTGCTCGCGAGCCTGCTGTTCCAGGAATCGCTCGGGCCGCTGCAGCTGGTCGGCGGCGCGATGATCCTGCTCGGTGTCGTCATCGCCCAGACCGGCAGCGGGAGCTCGAACGCCGCAGGCGAGCTACGAATCGCCGATGAATGACGGAAACATTGAACGCCACGAGCTGACCTCGACTCAGTAGGCTCGGAACAACGCCCCCAACGGGCGTTCCTCTCGAGGCAGCGGTGGATCGCGATCTCGTCGAGCAGGCCCAGCGGGGCGACCGGGAGGCCTTTGGCGTCCTGGCGCGGACCCGCGCGGACCGGCTCTTCGCCGTCGGACAACGAATCCTCCGCGACGTCGACCGGGCCGAGGATGCGATGCAGCAGGCACTGGTGATCGCCTGGCGCGAGCTGCCCCGCCTCCGCGATCCGGACCGGTTCGACGCGTGGCTCAACCGCCTCCTCGTCCACGCCTGCTACGCCGAGGCCCGTCGACGACGGGACTGGGGCGCCAACATCCGACTCCTGCCGGTCGACGGACCGCTGGTGGAGGACGGCACGCGCCAGATCGCCGATCGCGACGAGCTCGACCGTGGCTTCCGGAGGCTGCCGCCGGAACAGCGGGCAATCCTCGTGTTGCACCACTACCTCGGGCTGAGCCCGGTCGAGGTTGCCGAGACGCTCGACATCCCCAGCGGCACGGCCCGATCGCGACTCCACTACGCCCATGTGGCGATGCGTGCCGCCCTCGAGGCGGTCGCGCGCTCCTCGGCGATCGCGGGAAAGGGCATCTCATGAACGGCCGCACCGAGCTCGAACGCGCCCTCGACGGTTTCCTCTCCGAGGGACCGAATCGGGTCGCCGATCAGGCACTCCTGCGCGCCCTCGACGCGGTTGACCGAACCAAGCAACGGCGCGACTGGCTCGCGCCGTGGAGGTTGTCTCTGATGTCGATCAACTCCCGTCTCGCGACGGTCATGCTCGCGACCGTGGTCGCAGTCGGCGGAGCCGCTTATCTGGTCGGCCAGCGCTCGGCGGTCGGCGACGTCTCCGCCACGCCAACCGTGGCGCCGGCAACACCGAACCCCACGCCATCTCCCGCCGCCGTGGCCTCGACTCCCGCTCCGGCGGCGGTAGACACAAGCCTATGGAGGCCATTTACCTCCGCGTTCTACGGGTTCACCGTTTCACATCCGGGCACCTGGAGCGAATGGCCCGGGTCCGGCCATTGGTCCCTTGCCGCGCAGGACGAGGGCGCCGTCGACATCTTCTACAGTCCGTCCGGCTGGCCCGACTTCATGGGCTACGAATCGAAGATTCCTGCCGGCATGACCGCCGAAGCATTCATCGAGGCGTACACAGTCGGCGCGGTATCCAACGCCTGCTACCCCGACCTGAGCCATCTGTCTCCGATCACGGTTGACGGCCACGCCGCCAACATCGGGTACGGGGGCTGCAACGAGCACTTCTACTTCGCCGAGGCAACCGTGGTCATCGGGGACCGAGTCTGGTTCTTCGACCTGCACGGACCGGATCGGTCGCTGATCGTGCCGTTCCTGTCGACAGTGAAGATCGATCCGACCAAGATCGTCGACTGACGTCGCGCAACAGGGCGGCCCCGCGCGGCTCGCCGAGACCGACCGCCACGAAGAATGAATGCCGGAGTTCGCACCGGCCCCGTTGATGGCAGAGCCAGCTGATTAGCGACGTCTGCCCATCGCTTGAGGGAATCAACCCTCGCAAAGGAGCCTCCGATGTCCACTACTCCCAGCCGCCGCATGCGCGCCACGCGCAGCGCCGCGCTTGCCACGCTGCTCCTCGCCCTCGTCGTCGGCACCGTCTTCGCGACCGGCGCGAGCGGGTTCGTCGGGACGCCACTGGCCCGGGGCACCGCCGCCGGCCCGCTGCAGATCAACGACGGCCTCATCAAGTTCCAGACGAAGGGCGATGTGGACTTCGTCCACGTCACCGTGACCATCGATCCACTGGGCCACTCGGGCTGGCACTCCCACCCGGGCGTGGTGCTCGTCACGGTCAAGACCGGGACGGTCACCTTCTACGACGCGGACTGCTCGTTCAACGTCTACCCGGCGGGTACCTCATTCGTCGAATCGAACGGCGACACGGGCCTGGCCCGCAACGAGAGCGCGACCACGCCGGCGGTCGTGTATGTGACCTACATCGTTCCGGCCCGCACGGCCGTCCTGCGCATCGACCAGCCGGATCCCGGCTGCCCCCTCAGCTGACCGATCGCGCCGCGGGGCCCCCGCGGCGCCGCACCACCCGAGGCCGCCGGAGCCATCCGGCGGCCTCTTCGCGTGTCCGGGTGGCGGAGATCGAACCAATCGGCCGCGTGGCGGCTCATCTACGGTAGGCGTCCAAGTCGGACGCATCGCTGAAGGGAGTCGAGGGTGCAGGTTGCCCTCGTCGAGCGAGCAAGAGCCGGAGATGAGGAAGCCTTTGCCAGCCTGGCGCGCGCCGCTGGCGATCGACTCCTCGCGATCGCGTATCGGATCCTGCGCGATCTCGGGCTCGCCGAGGATGCCGTCCAGCAGACCCTCGTGCTCGCGTGGCGGGAGCTGCCAACGCTTCGGGACGTCGATCGCTTCGACGCCTGGCTGCGTCGCCTCCTCGTCAACGCCTGCTACCGGGAGGCCCGGCGCGGTCGCCACTGGGCGGCCAATGTCCGGGTCCTGCCGATGGACCAGCCCGATCGCGCCGACGACTACAACTCGGTCGTCCAGCGTGACCAGCTCGAGCGTGGCTTCCGGCGCCTGCCGCCGGAGCAGCGCGCGGTGTTCGTCTTCCACCACTACCTCGGCCTGTCGCTGATCGAGGTTTCCGCCGAGCTCGGCGTGCCCCTCGGGACGGTCAAGTCGCGGCTGCACTACGCCGCCAACACCCTGCGGGCCGCCATCGAGGCGGATCTGCGTGAGCCAACCACAACCTCGCGGGAGCACTCGGCATGAATACGATGAGCGACTTCGATCGACGCGCCGCCGCCTGGCTGGCCGACGGCCCGTCCGAGCTCAACGATCGCGTGCTCGACGCTGCCCTCTACGAGGTTCACCTGACCCATCAGCGGCGCGCCCTGCGCGTGCCTTGGAGGTTTCCCCCTATGCCTGCATTCACTCGCGCGACCGGCATCGCCGCCGTGGTCCTCGTGGCCGTGGTTGGTGCCGGCGGCCTCATCTACGTCAACTCCAGGGCGCCGAGCGGCCCGGGTGGCGCGACGACACCACCGACGGCCGCGCCGACCTCCGAGCCCTCCTACGTGGCCCCCGGGATCACCAGATGGACAACGTACACCTCAGCGGTCCATGGCTTCACGATGAGCTACCCGGCCGATTGGTCCGTGGACGAACCGGCGACACGCACGTGGCAGGCCGGTGACAAGCTCGAACCATGGCCATACGCGGACACCTTCGTCAGCCCCGAACAGGACGCGGTTGGCCTCTTCGTGTGGGAGATGCCACGCGGGGAAACGATCGTCAATGGTGAGGAGCTCGTCGAGCTCGGGGTCGACGTCGGATCGGTCGTCGGCCTGAAGGCCTGGGCGGAGGCGTTCTGCAACGACGTGGTTGCGTCGACCTGTGACACGTTTACGCAACGGGCCGTGCCGATGTGCCAGAACGCCGGCGGTGACTCCTGCAGGGCCGCGATCCTCGTGCCCACGGCCGGAGCGCAGTACGCGTTCTTCGTCAATTGGGGCAGCGCCATGTTCACGAACGCCCCGGATATGGTCAGGGTCGTCGTCGTCGCTCGCGAGGACAGCTTCCCGTCTGCCGCCCGCTACGGCGGGTCGGTGGAACTCCTCAAGTCCATCCTGACGACCATGGACGTTCGCTGATCAGTCGGGGAACGCCTCCGGGCCTCGCTCCGCGAGCTCGGAGGCTTCCTGCGCGTGATCGTCCGACGGCAGCCATGAGTACGGACAGCGGTCGTCGTCGTCGAACTTGCGGGGCACGAACGAGCAGATCAGGACCAGCAGGCATTCGCTGACTTGGTACACCGGGTGTGCGTGATCTGAACCTTTTGCCGCCTGCGACCATCTCTCCTCAATGAAGCGCCCAACCGGGCGCCGCCGAGAAAGGTCGGTCGTGCGAGAGAGGTTGGTCGAGCGGGCGAGGGACGGCGACGAGAGCGCCTTCACGGAGCTGGTCGATCTGGACGGTGACCGCTGCTACGCCATCGCGTATCGGATCCTTCGCGACGTCGAGCGGGCCCAGGACGCCGTCCAACAGGCATTCCTCCTCGCCTGGCGCGAGCTGCCACGGCTGCGTGACGCGAGTCGCTTCGAGGTGTGGCTGTACCGGCTCGTCGTGAACGCCTGTTACGAGGAGCTCCGTCGCTACCGGCGGTGGGCCACCAACGTTCGACCGCTCCCTGTCGACGGACCGGGAGGAGCCGACGAGACCGTTTCCATTGACGAGCGCGATGCCCTCGAGCGGGCGTTCCGAACCCTCACTCCCGAGCACCGTGCCGTCGTCGTCCTGCATCACCACATCGGTCTCCCGTTGATCACGATTGCCGAGATCGCGGGCATTCCGGTTGGAACCGTCAAGTCGAGGCTTCATTACGGCACCCGGATGCTCCGTGAAACGCTCGCGGTGGATCGGGTCGAGAGCCGAAAGGTGCGACCTGCATGAACACGATGCGTGATCCCGGGGCTCGCGTTGCGGCCTGGCTCGACGAGGGGCCAACGGATCTGCCCGACGCTACGCGGCGGGCGATCGTCACTGCTCTGCCATTGACCAACCAGGCTCGGCGCGGCCTTCTTGCGCCACGGAGGCTCTTCACCATGCCAGTCTTCCCGCGCGTCGCGGCCCTCGCGGCCGTCGTCGTGCTCCTCATCGCAGGCGGCGTGTACGTCGCCGGGTCACGACCCGCGAATCCCGGCCCAGTCCCGACGACGCTGCCAACCGCCACGGCTGCGGCGCCCACCGCGACCGCGGCGTCCACCCCGCTCGCGACGTACGACACCTCGAGCTGGGTCCCGTTCGAGTCCACCCGCTACGGCTTCACGATCTCGGTCCCGGGCCCGTGGCTGAAGCTCCCGAGCGACCGCGACTGGGACGTTGGCATGGCCAAGCAGCCGGGAACGTCGGCAGCGGATCGCTTCGAGCCGCCGAGCCAGTCCATGGTCGTCGCGGGCTGGCGAGTGAACCTGGCGCCCGGCGAAACCGCCGACACATGGCTGGCCGAATACATCGGAATTGGCGTCCCGTCGTGCGCGGCGCAAGCAGCCACGCCGATAACGATCGACGGGCTCCCGGGGTACCTCCTCGATTGCACCGAGCTGTCCCAGGCGATCGTCACGAAGGGTGACCACGTCTACCTGTTTGCGATCTGGAGCCCCAGCCAGCAGGAGCTTCTGCGCGCCATCCTCGGGACCGTGCGACTGCCGGCGTGATCAGTCCGGGAACGCCTCCGGGCCTCGCTCTGCGAGCTCGGAGGCGTGACCGGCTGCGTCCTCTGGCGGGAGCCAGGAGTACGGGTAGCGGTCGTCGTCGAGGTCGAGGGCGGCCTTGGTGAGCTTCAGCGGATGGAACGTGTCCACCATCACCGCGAGCTCCTCGGTCGCCTCCTTGCCGATCGACGCCTCGACCGAGCCCGGATGGGGCCCGTGCGGGATCCCCGCCGGGTGGAGCGTGAACGAGGCGATGTCCACGCCGCGCCGGCTCATGAAGTTGCCGGCGACGTAGTAGATGACCTCGTCGCTGTTGATGTTCGAGTGGTTGTACGGCGCCGGGATGGCGAGCGGGTGGTAGTCGAACTTGCGGGGCACGAAGGAGCAGACGACGAAGTTGCGCGCCTGGAACGTCTGGTGGACCGGCGGCGGCTGGTGGACGCGACCGGTGATCGGCTGGAAGTCGGCAATGTTGAACCGGAACGGCCACAGGTAGCCATCCCAGCCCACGACGTCGAACGGGTGGTGCTGGTAGTGGTAGGCGGTGATCCGGTCCGTCGAGCGGACGTGGATGACAAACTCACCCTGCTCGTCCCGGGCCGCGACGTCGTCGGGCTGATGCAGGTCCCGCTGCGAGTACGGCGAGTGCTCCAGCAGCTGGCCGTAATCGTTGCGATAGCGCTTCGGCGGCTCGATCTCCGACGGCGCCTCGAGGTACAGCATCCGCTGTTCCGAGCCAGGATCCGGGTCCAGGCGCCAGGTCGTCCCGATCGGCAGCACGAGGTAGTCGCCGGGTCCGTAGCGCAGCGGCCCGAAGATCGTGTCGCAGACGCCCGTGCCCTCGTGGACGTAGAGCATCTCGTCGGCGACGCCGTTCCGGTAGAAGAGGTTCGCGGGCATCGGCTCGGCCGGTCGGACGATGCCGAAGACCACGTCGCTGTTGAAGTACAGCGGGATCCGGCCACTGATCGCGTCGCCCTTCGGCGCGACGCCGCCGGTCTTCGTCAGGTGGTGTCGATGGGGTCCATCGGTCGCGGCTTCGAGCTTGATCTCGCGGACCAGCTCGACCTTGTGCGTCTGTGTGGGCGGCACGACGTGGTAGAGCAGCGAGCTTCGACCGGAGAAGCCCTCGACCCCGAACAGCTCCTCGGCGTACAGGCTGCCGTCCGGCGCCCGATGCTGTGTGTGGCGCTGCCGGGGAACGCTGCCGTGCTGGACGTAGTACATGAGCGACTGGCCTCCGCGGTGTGCGGAGGCCAGTCTAGTTAGCGGGGTCGGCGAGCGCGCGGGCGT